>JAJXZZ010000264.1 GCA_021779795.1 Acidobacteriota bacterium
GAATTGGTGATGACGGTCGGCTCGCCGCCTTCCATCACGGCCACGACGGAGTTGGTGGTGCCCAGGTCGATTCCAATGATTTTGCTCATATGCGGATACCTCTTACCTTCGGACCGTCGACGCCGCGGCGTCGCCTCACGGTGCTTATGCTTTCGTTAATATAAAATGTGAGTGGCTGTTTGTCAATACTGATATCGGAGGACGGGATGAGGAGTCGGAGCCAGGGAATGGGGTCGGGGGCCGGGATCAGGGATCGAGGGCCGGGGACCAGGGGTCGGGGACCAGGCCGACAGCCGACCGCCGACCGCCGACAGCCGACAGCCGACAGCCGACAGCCGATTGCCGATTGCCGCCGGCCCTTCGGCTCGCTGCGCTCGCTCAGGGCAAGCCGCCGGTGCGGAGTATAATTGTCCCCGCCAGCCAGCCTGCCAGGAAGCTGCATTGCGGGGTTCCCCATGAGCCGTCGTCCTCAGCTATGGGTGCTGGCCGTCGTCTGCCTGGCCGTGGTGCGCCCCGCGTCCGCCCAGGTCGGCGGCGGCACGTACGCCACGCCCGCCCATGTCTCGGCCGTCCAGGGCCAGGCCGCCATCCAGAGAGACGGCGAAACCAGTTCCCTCGTCGAGAACCTGCCGCTGCTCGAAAGCGACCGTCTCAGCGCGGGCTCGGGCCGGGTCGAGGTCCTCCTGCCCGACGGCAGCGCCCTGGCGCTCGACCATGGGTCGACGCTCGACCTGCGGGCCGGCGGAATCATCCAGTTGTTCGGCGGCCGGCTCGTGTTTGCCGTGACGGACGCGCGCGAGGGCGGGGCGGAGTACGGCTACCAGGTCCAGGTGCCGGGCGGCGTGGTTCGGCTGCTGACCGGCGGTGACTACCGCGTCTCGGCGGCGCCGGCCGGGGGCACGGCTGGCGTCGACGTCGCCGTCCTGAGGGGCCGCGCCATGCTCGCGGCCGGAAACACCTCGTACGCCGTGTCGGCCGGCCAGCGCCTGCGGCTCGCCGGCGGCCGCGCCGCCGTCCGGGTCGCCTTCGACACGGCGGCCGGCGATCCGTTCTACCGGTGGGCGGGCGCGCTCACGGCCCGGCGGGCGGGCGCGCGGTCGCGTGCCTACCTGCCCTCGGCGCTTCACGCCTACGCCGGCACCTTCGACCGCGACGGCACGTGGGTGAGCGTCCCCGACTACGGCTGGGTCTGGTACCCGCGCGTCGCCGTCGGCTGGCGCCCGTACTACGACGGCTACTGGGTGCCGTACAACTGGGGCTGGACCTGGGTCGGGTCGGGCCCCTGGCTCTGGCCGACGCACCACTACGGGCGCTGGGGGTACGGCGCGCGCGGCTGGTTCTGGATCCCGAAGCCCTACTGGGGGCCGGCGTGGGTGTCCTGGGGCCTGGCCACCGGCTACGTGAGCTGGTGCCCGCTCGGCTGGGATGACGCCCCGGTGTTCGGCCTGTCGTTCGCCTCCTCCTCCGGGTCCCGCTACAACGCCTGGCTGGGGTGGACCGTGGTTCCGGCCCGCGCGTTCGGCCGCGGCCGCCGCGTCTCGGCCGTCGCGCTCCGCGGCGATGCGCTGCGCGTCGTGGAGCGCGCGTCGTTCACCGTGCGCCGGGCGCCCCCGGCGGTGCCCCCGGCCGCAGGCCGCGGCATCCGCGGGCGGTGGGCGCCGGTGCGCCGGCCAAGGTAGAATCCCCTCGTGGCCCACGTCGTCATCCGCGTCGCTCGTCATGCCGGGCTCATCGCCCTGTTCCTGCTCGTCGCCGTGCTCGGCGTCGTCAGCGGGATCCTGTTCGCCTACGCCGGCGACCTCCCCCAGATCGAGGCCCTCGACGATTACGCCCCGAGCACGATGACGCGCGTCTATTCCGCCGGCGGGCAGGTCATCGGCGAGTTCGCGACCGAGCGGCGCGTGATGGTGAAGTACGACGACATCTCCCCGACGCTGCGCGAGGCCATCATCTCCGCCGAGGATGCCGACTTCAACCGCCACTTCGGCATCAGCATCTCGCGCATCGTGATCACCGCGGTCCAGGACATCCTCAAGCGCCGGCTCGCGGGCGCGAGCACGCTGACGCAGCAATTGGCGCGCAACCTGTTCCTGAACGACGAGAAGACGCTGGAGCGGAAGATCAAGGAGGCCCTGCTCGCCATCCAGATCGAGCGGCGCTACACCAAGCGGGAGATCTTCACCCTCTACTGCAACCAGATCTACTTCGGCCGCGGCGCCTACGGGGTCGAGGCCGCGTCGCGGATGTACTTCGGCAAGCGGTCGAAGGACCTGACGCTCGCCGAGGCCGCGCTCATCGCGGGCATCATCCAGTCGCCCGAGCGGCAGAGCCCGTTCGTCGACATGCGCCGCGCGCTCGCCCGGCGCAACTACGTGCTGCAGCGGATGGCCGAGGAGGGCGACATCACGCCGGCCGTGGCCGACGCCACCTCGCGCGAGCCGATCGTGCTCGCCAGCCGTCCGTACCGGGACGAGTCGATCGCCCCCTACTTCGTCGAGGAGGTGCGGAAGTACCTCGAGCGGAAGTACGGCGCCAAGCAGCTGTACGAGAACGGCCTGTCGGTGTACACGTCGCTCGACGCGGACCTGCAGCGGGCGGCCGACCGCGCGCTCGACGACGGCCTGCGCGCGCTCGACAAGCGGCGCGGTTTCAGGAAGCCCGCCCGCAACCTGCTGGCCGAGGGGCAGTCGCTCGGGCGGTATCAGGACGCCGCCTGGGACCGGCCGCCGGTCGTCGGCGCGATCGAACCGGCCGTCGTGATGGCGATCGAGCCCGGGCGCCGCGGATCCGCCCGCGGCGCGGCGCGCCTGCGCATCGGGCGCTACACGGCCGAACTGGGCCGCGACGGCATCCGGTGGACCGGGCGCGCCTCGCCCGCGCAGATCCTGCGGCCCGGCGATCTCATCGAGGTCCGGGTCACCCGGATCGACGGGGCGGCGGGGACGCTCGGCGTGACGCTCGAGCAGGAGCCGATCGTCAACGGCGCCATCCTCGCGCTCGACAACCACACCGGGCAGATCGTGGCGATGGTCGGCGGCCTGAGCTTCGCGCGCAGCAAGTTCAACCGCGCCGTCCAGGCGTACCGCCAGATGGGCTCGGGCTTCAAGCCGGTCGTCTACACCGCCGCCATCGACCGCGGCTTCACGCCGGCGACGATCCTGATGGACGAGCCGACCGCCTTCCCGGCCGGCCCCGGCCAGCCGCCCTACATGCCGCACGACTACGACGGCACCTACGAGGGCCCCATCACGCTGCGCCGCGCGCTCGAGGAGTCGCGCAACGTGCCCGCCGTGCAGACCATCATGCAGATCGGCCCCGACCAGGTGATCCAGTACGCGCGCCGCTTCGGCTTCCGGGGGCCGATGGAGCCCTATCCCTCGCTCGCCCTCGGGGCGGCCGATGCCAGCCTGCTCGAGGTCACCGACGCCTACTCGGTCTTCCCGAACCAGGGCGTGCTGATGAAGCCGTACCAGATCCTCAAGGTGCTCGACCGGCAGGGCAACCTGCTCGAGGAGAACCGGCCGCAGTCGCGCGACGCGATCCGCGCCGACACCGCTTTCGTCGTGACGAACCTGATGCGGGGGGTCGTCGCCCGGGGCACGGGCGCGGCCGCCGCGGCGCTCGACTGGCCGCTCGGCGGGAAGACGGGCACGACCAACGACTTCACCGACGCCTGGTTCACCGGCTTCGACCCGAACGTCACCGTCGGCGTCTGGGTCGGCTTCGACGACAAGAAGCCGCTCGGGCCGGGCGAAACCGGCGCCCAGGCCGCGCTGCCGATCTGGATGGAGTTCATGAAGGCCTACATCGCGCGGCGCGAGGACCGCGCGCACCCGCCGACGTTCGAGGCGCCCGGCAACATCGTGTTCGTCCCGGTGGACCGGGTGACCGGCGAGGTGGTTCCCCCCGACACCCCCGGGGCGATCAACGAGGCCTTCATCGCCGGCACCGAGCCCGGCAGTTTCAGGCACTGAAGATGCGCATGTCCCTGGGGCGCACGAAGACGTCCCCGCCGACCTCCAGCGCGAGCGCGCGGTAGCGGTCCTGCGGCACCTCCACCCGCACCGGGTCGCCCCACTCGGCCACCAGGTCGACCTTGACCAGCGGGCCGGCCGGGTTGACGCGCGCGACGCGCGCCCGGAACTGCCCCTCCCCCCGATCGACCCGGTCGATCTCGAGCTGGTGCGGGCGGATGTAGAGCGCGGCGATCCGGGCCTCGCGGCCCGCGTGGCCCGGCGCGGCGAACTCGAGCGATCCGAGGTAGGCCTTCCCCTGCTCGATCCGCCCGTGGAACAGGTTCACGTCGCCCAGGAAGTCGCAGACGAAGGGCGTCGCGGGGTGGCCGTAGACCTCGGCCGGCGTGCCCGCCTGCTCGATCCGCCCCTGGTTCATCACGACGACGCGGTCGGCCGCCTCGAGCGCCTCCTCCTGGTCGTGCGTGACGAAGAGGCTGGCCACGTGCAGCTCGTCGTGCAGCCGCCGCAGCCACCGCCGGAGTTCCTTGCGCACCTTCGCGTCGAGCGCGCCGAACGGCTCGTCGAGCAGCAGCACCTCGGGCTCGACGGCCAGCGCGCGCGCCAGCGCCACGCGCTGCCGCTGCCCCCCGGACAGCTGCGACGGCAGGCGGTCGGCCATCGCCTCGAGCTGCACGAGCTCGAGCAGCCGGCGCACGCGCCGCGCGATCTCGGCCGCGGGCGGGCGCGTCTCCCGCGGCCGCACCCGCAGGCCGAACGCGATGTTCTCGAAGACGGACATGCGGCGGAAGAGGGCGTAGTGCTGGAAGACGAAGCCCACGCGCCGGTCCGCGGGCCGCCGCGCCGACGGCGGCTCCCCGTCGAACAGGACGCGCCCCTCGTCGGGCACCTCGAGGCCGGCGATGACGCGCAGCAGCGTCGTCTTGCCCGACCCGGACGGCCCCAGCAGCGCCACCAGCTCGCCCGTCTCGACGCGCAGCGACACCCGGTCCACGGCGACGAACGGGCCGAACCGCCTGGTGACCCCGACG
>JAJXZZ010000265.1 GCA_021779795.1 Acidobacteriota bacterium
CGGTGCTCGTCCGCGAGCCGGTTGATGGTCACGTCAGCGGCGGACCCGATGGCTCGAAGGATATTCCACTGGCGCACGATCTCGGTATGTCGCTTGTCCGGCGTAGTGACCTCCCGCGTTCCGTCGTCGCGTGCCGCATAGCCTACACCACCCGGCCCGGAGATGTGCTAACCTCCCGGCCCACGGGAGGTGCTGGATGTCCGTTCGCCCGATCGCCGTGCTCGCGCTCGTCCTGGGGCTGGCCTCGCTCTCCGCCGCCGCGCCGCCTGGCGCGAAGGTGAAGGTCAAGTACCCGAGCAAGATGGGGATCTACGCCATGACCTCGCAGGGGGCCGTCGAACTGACGGTGAGCGGCGAGGCCACGGAGGTCGCGGGCGCGCTGCGGCTCCAGTGCTATTACTCCCCGGCCGACCTCGACAAGATCCCGAAGGTCGAGTCGATGCGGTCCTTCTACGTCAGCGCGATGGGCTGGGCCGCCCGGCGCATCTACCTGACGGTGGGCCGCACCGGCCTCGTCAACTCGGTCGAGCACTACCAGTTGCTCCCAGGCGTCATCGTCCCTCGAGGCGTCGTGGCCTTCGAGGTGGAGCTGTCCGATCTCAGGGATCCCGACTTCATCGCTCGCACGGCCCGCAAGCTGGCCCCGGCCGGGATGCCGGACTCGCAGATCGAGGCGTACCTGGTCCTCGAGTTGATGAGCAGGACCGGCCTGAGCCCACGGAACTACCCCGTCCAGATCGTCCTACCGTCGCAGTAGCGCTATGCTGGGGTCAGGCCTCTCGGACGAGAGGAGGGCCCCATGTCGATCCGTCCGGTCCGGCGAATCTCGCAGCCGCTGGCCGCCCGCGAGGGCGCCGGCGTCAGGCTGCGCCGCGCGTTCGGCTTCGGCGATCCGTCGGAAGTCGATCCGTTCCTGCTCCTCGACGACTTCCGCAGCGACAACCCCGACGACTACCGCGCCGGGTTCCCGTGGCACCCGCACCGCGGCATCGAGACGATCACCTACGTGCTGGCCGGCGCCGTCGAGCACGGCGACAGCCTCGGCAACCGCGGCCGCCTCGGGCCGGGCGACGTCCAGTGGATGACCGCCGGCAGCGGCATCGTCCACCAGGAGATGCCCCAGGGGGACGGCCGCGGCCGGATGCACGGCTTCCAGCTCTGGGCGAACCTGCCGGCCTCGCTCAAGATGACGAGGCCCCGCTACCAGGACGTCGCCGGGGCCGACGTGCCCGAGGTGGTCGAGGACGACGGCACGCGCATCCGCGTCGTGTGCGGCAGCTTCGGCGGAAAGACCGGGCCGGTGGAGGGGATTGCCGCCGACCCGCGCTACCTCGACGTCGCCGTGCCGCCCGGCGTCCGCAAGCGCCTGGCCGTTGACGTCACCCGGCACGCGTTCGCCTACGTCTTCGAAGGGTCCGGAACCTTCCGCGACGCGTCGGCGCCGCGGGGCGTGCTGACCGACGTCGTCGCCCCGTCCAGCGCCGGCGCCCTGGTCGTGGACGACGTGGCCAACCGATCGCTCGTCCTGTTCGACCGGGGCGACGAGGTCGTCGTCCGCGCGGGCGAGCAGGGCATCCGGTTCCTGCTCGTCTCGGGCCGGCCGATCGAGGAGCCGATCGCCTGGTCGGGCCCGATCGTGATGAACACCGAGGCCGAGCTGGCCCAGGCCTGGCGCGAGCTGGAGGAGGGGACGTTCATCAAGCACAGATAGGGACGAGGGACGACTTGTCCGCCGTAGCCCGCAGAGCGATGGTGGAGGGAAGTAGGGCGAGGCTTCAGCCCTGCCTGCAGGCATCTACCAGAGCCCCGGCACCAGCCGCCAGAGCGTCGAGAGGACGAGCTTCTTGCGCACGGCGCGATCCGAATTCACTGGGCCGCCGACCACCAACCACTGACAACTGACCACCGATCGCCCCGTCACCGTTGTTTCACACTTCTGCCACGGCTGCGCCACCTCTGCCGTCGTCTTAGGGTCATAGGGAGGATAGGGGAGGCGAACCATGAAGCGAAGCGGTGTGGCACTCATCCTGGCCGTGGGGGCCGTCGCCGTCGGCGGGGCGTGGCATCACTTCCATGCCAGCGCCGACCCGGTGCAGCTCGTCACGTCAGAGGTCGCGTCTGGAGACATCGTCAACTCCGTGTCGTGCACCGGGACGCTCGACGCCGTCACGACCGTGGACGTCGGCTCGCAGGTGTCCGGCACGATCGAGAGCATTCCCGTCGATTTCAATTCGATCGTCCGCAAGGGCGAGGTGCTGGCCCGGCTGGACACGTCGATCTTCAAGGCCCAGCTGCTGCAGGCCCAGGCGAACCTGGCCAAGGCCAAGGCCGACGTGGGCGTGGCCCAGGCGGCGGTGACCGACGCGACCGAGAAGCTCAATCGGTCGAAGGCCCTCGCCGCGCGGCAGCTCATTCCGCAGAGCGACCTCGACTCGGCCCGCGTGGCCGAGGACGAGGCGGTGGCCAACCTCAAGTCGGTCCAGGCGGCCCAGGCGCAGGCCCAGGCGGCGGTGGACCAGGCCGACGTCAGCCTCGAGCACACCATCATCCTGTCGCCCATCGACGGCATCGTCGTGGCCCGCAAGGTGGACGTCGGCCAGACGGTGGCCGCCAGCTTCCAGACGCCGTCGCTGTTCTCGATCGCGGCCGACCTGACCAAGATGCGGGTCACCGCCACCGTGGACGAGTCGGACGTGGGCAACGTGCAGGTGGGCCAGGTGGCCCGGTTCACGGTGGACGCGTACCCGAGCCAGCCGTTCGAAGGGAAGGTCGTCCAGGTCAGGCTGCAGCCCCAGACGGTGCAGAACGTCGTCACCTACGACACGGTGATCAACGTGGACAACTCTCAACTGCTGCTCAAGCCCGGCATGACGGCGACGGTCGCGATCGAGGTGGCGAGGCGCGAGGACGTGGCGCGGATCCCGACCGGGGCGCTTCGCTTCCGGCCGTCCGAGGCCGTGCTCACCGCGCTGGGCGAAACGACGCTCGTGCCGAAGGCGCTGGCCCATCGCTCGGCGATGCCGAACCAGGGCGGGACGGGCGAGGTCTGGGTGGACCGGCAGGGGCGCATCGAGCCGGTGTCGGTCCGGGTCGGCCTCAGCGACGGCCAGTCGGTCGAGGTGCTGAACGGCCTGCCGCTCGGCGCGCGCGTGGTGACGTCCGCGATGCTCGCGGTCAACAGGCCGACCGGTTCGTCGGCGTCGCCGCTGGCCCCGCGGCCGATGTATTGGCATCACTAGCCCGGGCCGGCGGCAGGACCCCCTGCCGCGAGGAACGGGAACCGGGAACTGTCAGGGTGTAAGATGCGGTCCGCGTCCGCCCGGGCGCGGAC
Source organism: Acidobacteriota bacterium (assembly GCA_021779795.1). Taxonomy (GTDB): domain Bacteria; phylum Acidobacteriota; class Vicinamibacteria; order Vicinamibacterales; family Fen-181; genus FEN-299. The sequence continues at coordinate 3,332 of JAJXZZ010000265.1, forward strand.
CTCCCCTGGCAGGAGCCCCTGATGACCCGACGTTCGCTCGCCCTCGTGGCCGTGCTCGTGGCGGCCGTCCTCTCCACGTCGTCTTCCGCCGAGACTCCCGAGGCCTCGTGCTTCTCCGGCATGCGCTGGCGCCTGGTCGGGCCGACGCGCGCCGGGCGCGTCTGGGCCGTGGCCGGCGTGCCGGGCGACGCGGCCGTCTACTACATCGGGACGCCGGCCGGGGGCCTGTGGAAGAGCACGAACGGCGGCACGACCTGGGTGCCGGCATCGGCCTCCATCCCGGTCACGGGGATCGGCGCCGTCGCCGTGTCGCCCTCCGACCCGCGCGTCGTCTACGTCGGCACCGGCAGCAACGCGATCGGGGACGGCGTCTACCGATCCGACGATGCCGGCGCCACCTGGCGGCACGCGGGGCTGGCCGACACGAAGTACATCGCCGCGCTCGTCGTCGATCCCGCGAACCCCGACCTCGTCATCGCGGGGGCCGGCTCGGGCGGCAACTTCGGGTCGATGGTCTTCTACAACAACAACCCGACGCCGACCCGCGGCGTCTACCGCACGACCGACGGGGGCCGCACCTGGGCCCACACGCTCTTTGCCGGCGACGGCGCGAGCGTGGTCGATCTGGCCGCCGATCCCGGCCAGCCGAAGGTCGTCTTCGCGAGCTTTGCCGTCGGCCCGCCCGCCGGGAAGGGCGCCGGTCGGCCCGGCCCGCCAATCTATCGCTCGGATGACGAAGGTTCCACCTGGGCGCGCGTCGCCGGCGAAGGGCTGCCGGCCGACGCGGCGTCGGCCAACATCGCCGTCGCGCCCGGAACCGGCGCCCGCCGCCTCTACGCGCTGGCGGGCGGGCGGGCCTCGCGCGGACTCTACCGGTCCGACGACGGCGGGGCGACGTGGAGGCTGATGACGAGCCGGATCGCGAGCGCCGGCGGCCGCCTCTACGTCGATCCGCGCGACCCCGACCTCGTCTACACGATGGGCACGTCGATGTACCGGTCCACCGACGGCGGGCGCACGCTGGCCGCTTACAAGGGGGCGCCGGGCGGAGACGACGAGCACGCCCTGTGGATCGACCCGGCCAACCCGCGGCGGATGATCGTCGGCGCCGACCAGGGGCCGGCGATCTCGCTCGACGCCGGCGCGTCGTGGACGCCGTGGTACACCGTGCCGAACGGCGAGCACTACTACGTCTCGACCGACAACCACTTCCCCTACTGGATCTACGCCGCCCAGCAGGACAGCGGCACCGTGGCGATCCGCAGCCGCAGCGACTTCGGCGCCATCAGGCCGAACGACTGGTACCCGGTGAGCGGCTACGAGCAGGGGCACATCTTCGCCGACCCGCTCGACTGGCGCTACGTCTACTCGCACGGCGACGCCCATACCGTCGTCCGCTACGACCGCGAGACCGGGCAGTCGGTGCCGGTCTACACGCCGGCGGCGGGCGACCGCTTCGGTCCGAGGCCCGGGTTCGCGCTGTCGCCGAAGGACCCGCGCTGGATGTTCCTCGGGGCGCAGTACGTCCTGGCGTCCACCGACCGCCTGCACTGGACGCGGATCAGCCCCGACCTGACCGTGCGCGAGGGGGCCGCGCCGTCGCCGGCGGCGGCGCAGGGCGCGCCCGGCGG
>JAJXZZ010000008.1 GCA_021779795.1 Acidobacteriota bacterium
ATCTACACTCGACGTTCTCCGCCACGGCTTGAAGTTCTACGGAAAGAAGATCGACCTCGCTTACTTTCGCCCGGCGCACGCGCTAAACCCCGACATCGTTGAGAAGTATGGGAAGAATCGTCTTGTGGCCACGCGGCAGGTGAGGTTCATCGAGGATAGAGAGGACTCCGTCGATCTACTCCTCAGTTTGAACGGGCTGCCAGTTGCGACTGTCGAGTTGAAGAATCCCCTGACCGGGCAGAACGCGGAACACGCGAAGGCACAGTACGCGAAGCGGGATCATCGGGCGAAGCTGTTTGACTTCAAGAAGCGCGCCTTGATCCACTTCGCCGTTGATCCCGATGTGGTCTGGATGACGACCCGCCTCGCAGGTAACTCCACGTACTTCCTGCCATTCAACCGAGGATTCGACAATGGCGCCGGCAACCCACCACACGCGAGCGGGTACAAGACGGCGTACCTCTGGGAGGAGGTGTGGGCCGCGGACTCGTTCCTCGACATCCTTGCGCGATTCATGCACCTGTTCATCGAAGAGAAGTGGATCGACGGCGCGTTGAAGCGCAAGGAGATCATGATCTTTCCGCGCTACCACCAATTGGATGCTGTCCGGCGTCTGGAGGCGGCAGCGCGCGCTGAGGGCGCGGGGAATCACTACTTGGTTCAGCACTCCGCCGGCAGCGGGAAGAGCAATTCCATCGCCTGGCTCGCGCATCGGCTCGCAAGTCTTCACGACACCGAGGACCGGAAGGTGTTCGACTCTGTGGTCGTCATCACTGACCGTTTGGTTCTCGACCGACAGCTACAGGACACGATCTACCAGTTCGAGCACAAGCAAGGTGTCGTGAAGAAGATCGACCAGGACTCGACACAGTTGGCCGATGGGCTGCTGACCGGCGTTCCGATCATCATCACGACGCTCCAGAAGTTCCCGTTCGTGACCGACAAGATAGGTGCGCTACCCAGTCGTCGGTACGCCGTCATTGTGGACGAGGCCCACTCCAGCCAGACCGGTGAGGGAGCCCGGAAGCTGAAAGAGGTACTGGTTGCTTCGACACTCGAACAGGCGGCGAAGGAGGAGGAGGTCGGCGCGGAGGATCCGACGTACGAGGACGAGATCGAGCGCATCATGGAGTCCCGCGGCCGGCATCCGAACCTCAGCTTTTTCGGATTCACGGCCACGCCGAAAGCGAAAACCCTAGAGGCGTTCGGTCGACCCGGCTCAGACGGAAAGCCGGTGCCGTTTCACCTCTACTCGATGCGCCAAGCAATCGAAGAGAACTTCATCCTCGACGTGCTCCAGAACTACACCACCTACAAGACCTACTATCGACTGCTCAAGTCGATCGAGGACGATCCCAAGGTGGACAAGCGGCGCGCGTCAGCGGCGCTCGCCCGGTTCATGAGCCTGCACCCCCACAACATCGCGCAGAAGACCGAGGTCATCGTCGAGCATTTCCGCCAGAAGGTGCGCCACAAGATCGGCGGCAAGGCCAAGGCGATGCTGGTCACGTCGTCGAGGCTCCATGCGGTGCGGTACAAGCGGGCGTTCGACAAGTACATCGCCGAGCATGGCTACTCGGACGTGAAGGCGCTAGTGGCCTTCTCGGGCACGGTGCGGGATCCCGACAGCGGCGGCGAATACACTGAACCGGGCATGAACGGCGGGATTCCCGAGACGGAACTGCCGGCCAGGTTCGCCACGACGGAGTATCAGCTGCTCCTGGTGGCGAACAAGTACCAGACCGGCTACGACCAGCCGCTGCTGCACACGATGTACGTGGACAAGCGGCTCGACGGTGTACAAGCCGTCCAGACGCTCTCCCGGCTGAACCGCACCCATCCCGGCAAGACCGACACTTTCGTCCTCGACTTCGTCAACGAGGCCCCCGACATCCAGCGCGCGTTTCAGCCGTACTACGAGCAGACGGCCGAATCCGAGCGGGCTGATCCGCAACACCTGTATCAGCTCCAGCACGAGCTCGATGCCGTGAGCGTGTACTTCCAGAGCGAGGTCGAAGCGTTCTGCGCCGTGTTCTACGCGCCGAAGGCGAAACAGACCGAGAAAGACCACGCGGAGATGTACCGGCACCTGAATCCAGCGGTGGACCGGTTCAGGGCACTCAAGAGCGACGACCAAGAGCTGTTCCGTACTCGCCTGATTGCGTTCATCCAGCTCTATGCCTTCCTGTCGGAGGTCATGCCGTTCCGCGACGTGGACCTGGAGAAGCTGTATACGTTCATGCGGTTCCTGCGGCTGCGCTTGCCGGTCGAGGGCCGGGACCCCCTGAAGCTCGACGACGATGTGGCGCTGAAGTACTACCGGTTGCAGAAGATCAGCGAAGGGGGAATCCTGCTGACGCCTGGTGCCGGCACGGTGGACCCGCCCTCCGCGGTTGGGACGCGCGTTGCCGAGAAGGAGCCTGAGTACCTGTCGAAGGTGATCGACATCCTCAACGAACGGTTCGGGACGGCCTTCACGCCGGCCGACGAATTGTTCTTCGAGCAGGTCCGCGAACAGGCGAGAACCGATGCTGAGGTCGTGCAGCGCGCCGTCGCGAACCCGTACGACAACTTCGCCTTAGCAGTACGCAAGCGCCTGCTCGACATGGTGGTTGAACGACTCGACAAGAACCAAGCAATCGTCGGGCGCTACGTGGACGACGAGGCGTTCCAGGACGTGGCCTTCACGGAAATGGCGCGCCGGATCTACGAGGACATCAATCGCTCTGACAGCGCACCTCGATAGAAAGAGCCGGGTGTTGCCTGCATCGAGGCACAAAGCGTGACAAGAGCCATCGTTCGAGTGGGGACGGGGGCGACAAGTGCCAGAAGCATTGAGGCAGCGGGTACGACAAGTCGTTGATGAGCTCTTGAGCTCGCTGACGCACGGACAGACACAAAACGTGTTCCTCCGGGTTGAAGAGCGGATGCGCGACGCAGATTCCCAGGCGGTCAGGAACGAGTTCCTGGAGTATTGGTCGCACCTTGTTCGCGTCGGCGCAGTGGGCACCGCCCCGATGCAGCCGGGTTATCCCAATTTTGTAGTGACGGATCTTGGACGGCAGCTGACCGGCCACGGAGAGCGGTCGCCCCATAACCGGGACCGGTACCTTGTGCATGTCGCCGGGCGGGCCGAGCCGATGGACCAGACGGCAGAACGCTACGTTGCCGAGGCGGTGGACGCCTGGGCGGCCGGCCTGTATCGCGCGTCCGCCGTCATGACGGGCGTTGCGTGTGAACGACTGATACTCCTCCTTGCTGAGTCCACTGTTGCAGCAGGTGTCGGCGGCGCGCCACTCGCATCTGAGCTTCGCTCCGCGGGCCATGAGCCCATCTCGCGGGTCTTTGGGAAGCTCCGGCATGCATTGTTGTCCCTGACGGAAGACCGGGCACTGCCGAGCGAGCTGCGCGACGCCCTCGACCGTCGCCTGAGCGCGATCTTCGATCACGCCAGGATCCTCCGAAATGCGAGTGGCCATCCGTCAGCGGAAGAGGTCAGCGCCGACGAAGCGGAGGCGGGACTCCTGCTGTTTCCCGGGTTCTATCGTTTTGTTGGATCCATAGTCGCTCACTTCGAGGCTGCCCGGCCTTAGTCTGGACGCTCGCCCGAAACGGGCTTTCAGATCCTGTCTCGGAAAAGGTGTCCGAGGGAGACCGTGCTTTCGCCTCGGTTGGCGGGAGAGCAGGCACAGCATACCGGTGTACCAACAACCAGTTGTATCCTGAGACGCCCGTCTCAAGAGCGGTTGTGATTGGGACGCGAAGCACGGAATGCCGAGGTTCAGATCGGTGGCGCGGTCCCGAGTAATTCGGGCGCGCGCGTGGACGTGGGGCCGGCGTAGCCGGGTGGCCTCGCGGCTAGCCAGCAAGTTTCGACGCTGCTCGTGCCGAGCGCATCCAACTGACAGTCGACCCACAGTCCCCCACAGTAACATTGTCGCGTGATGATATCTTATGTGATATACTTCCCAGACGGTGATAGCGTATGGTCGACTGTACCGGTCAAGTCATACTCACTAGGGTATTATGCCCCAACGCTACGATCCGACCCCGCCATGGGTCAGCTACGAGGTGCTGCTTCCCGACGGGGCGGGGCGACTGACACCGAATGGCGATCGTCCATTTTCAAGCACGCTGGCCACGGGCGGGGACTGTCCGGTTCGAGCAATCGCGAAGATGTGGCTCCTCGGGGCGCATGGTTGGCCCGAGGCCAAGATGATCCTAAAGGACGACGAGGGTCGCCCTCTAATCGACCGCGCCGACGATGAGAAGCCCGAAATATGGATTCTCAAGTGCAAGCCCAGTTGCTGGAGGCTCTATTTTCATGTCTACCAGGCTGACTACCATGGCGAAAGGCGCATTCTCTACCTCCACGCAAGATGCAAGAAGAAGAAGCGCCGCGATCAAGGTGATTCGCGGCGCGCAAGAAACGTCTTCAGCCGCGTTGGTGGCCCCGGAGGTAGTGGAATCATCCGGTTCGAGTTCCCCCCTGGCTGAGATATATGGCTCTGCGCCGTTTCGCCTCGCTTGGGACAACGAGATCGCGTTCCACGTCGCGCAGAACGTCGTTCACTTGAGACGATTTCGCCGACAACCGCAGGCGGCCGTCGCCAAGACCATGGGAACCAGTCAGTCAGCAGTCGCCCGGATTGAAAGTGGCGATGACAACATCACGTTGTCAACGCTGCGGCGACTAGCTGACGCCCTCGAAGGGCGAATCCGCCTCTCCATCGAGCCGCGCGAAGTGGAGATGCCAAGTTGGCCGCCGTGGTGGGAGTTCGTGGGCACGCCGGTAGTGACTCATCTCTCAGAGTGGCGGTTTTGTAAGGCACATACGGAACAGCACGGCACCGATCGGCTGCTCATTGCGGGGTGGTATGGCAAGACGGCGGATACGCTGACGGCAGAGGGACGGCCGCTCGTCCTCGCTGAGGCCGGCGCCAGGTAGAAGGGAACGACAAATGTCGAAGAAGCAATCGGCGGAGATGGCAACCGGCGAAGTGCAATCGGAATCTCCCATCATCCGAGCAAACCTCAACAGGGAGACTGTAACCGCGCCCAATTTCGCGTCACTCTACGCGAATGACACGCAGGTTCAGGTGACGCCCTGGGACATCAGACTGATCTTCGGAGAAATCACGGAGCCTCCCACCGAAGACCGCCCGACCGTAGTGGTGAAGCTGACAGGCGAGGTGCGAATGTCGCCCCAGCATGCGATGAAGCTTGCGATGATCCTCCTCGGACAGCTCAAGCAATACGAGCAGGCGTTCGGCCAGATTCCGATGGTCGACAAGGTGAAGTAATCAACCACCGCGCTGGTCGGCGCTGTCGTCCATGACCTCGGGATTTCGCTGTGCCCCACCCGGACCTTCGCGCCAGTTTGCCGGTCTCGTGCTTGAACGGTGTTCGCATGTGGTGACCAGCCTCACGCCGCCTAGTCCCGGCCTCATGAACCGGGGCGACAAGCCGGGGACCCTGCCCGGCTGGCGGCGAGTTCTTCGAAGGGAAGCGTCGAGGGAACGATGAGCCGAACGATCGACCGCCGGCCGAACTGGAACGACTGGACGAGAGAGTTGCGAGTGAGCTTGGTGGAAGCGGTTGCACTGTCTCTTGCCATCAATCCAGACAGCGTCGAGGTCAGCCCTCAGAGCTGGATGGTCGGACGCGCGGTCTATCTGGAGTCCGAGGACTTTCAGTCGCGGCTTTCAACTGCAGAGCGGCACAGAGGCCAAGGCGGTGGCCTCTGCGATTGTGGATCATGGGCCAGCGGCGACTTCTCCGTTCCACTCGGAGCGTTTGCCGCTTGGGCGAAAGAGCGTCAGTGGACGATCCCAGACGAATTGGCCGCGCTCATCCCGTCGCCACACACGGCGGCGGGTATTGACGCTGCCAGCGCAACCGACGCCGTGACGGCACAGCGGCCGACGGCGCTTGAAGCCGCGACGCATGAAGCGGCCGACGAGGCTGCGTCTAAGATCGAATCCGAACCGGCCGCCAGCCAACCCGCGATGCTGCCCTTCGAGTATAGGGACCGCCGCCTTGCCTACGTGCCCCCCAACACTTCACAGGACGAGCGGGATCTGATTTCCGTCCAGCGAGCCAAGCTGATCAATGACTACATCGACGCGCAGAGGCTGAAGGGCAATCACATTACAAAGAAAGCGATCTGGCACAAGGAACTTGGGCATCAGTTCTCTTCGTCGTTCTACGACTGGCTAGGCTGTAAACCCGGCGCCACCAAGAAGACCGGCGATGAGATCCTCAAGCTGATCCAGCCGCTCAACATTCCAACTACCACCCGCAAGTAGAGTGATTCCGGGGCGGTCGAACGCTCCCAGAGGCCCCAACCCTCCCGACAGTTGGATACGTCTCCCGCACATCCTGCGCACGCCGTGCGGGAGGCGCGTCAAGCGCGTCACGTTCACTATTCTCCGCCCGATCGTCGATTCCCCCTACGTTTCCCCACGTTTCCCTACGCTTTTCGGCCGTCTTCACGCTTGCAACCCTACGAGTGGGGGGCCTTACCGTTAGGGCTGACACGTTGTACCTACCGCAACGTGTAACAGCCAAGGAGAGGAAAGAAATGGTGATGCTCGCACCGAAGGACGTCGGGCGACGCCTGCGGCTATCTGTCAGTCGAATCGTTCAACTCGACCGCGAGGGCATCTTGCTCGCCCGTCGGGATTCCTCAGGCCGAAGGTTCTACGACGCAGATGTTGTCGAGGTGTTCGCTCAAATGCGCGAGGCGCAGGCGCGGCAGCGCGGCGACGACGTCCGCCCCGAGGAAATGGCCTAGAGACAGCGAAGCCCGGCGAGCGGTGCCAGCCGCCTACCGGGCAGGACCCACAAGGAGCGGTTTGTGAGTGACACGCACAGGGCAGCACAGCGAAGGCGGCCACGCATTACCAGGGCCGAACTGCGCGAGATCAGGCGAGTGCGAAACACGGTGCTCGACTTGGAAATCAACGGTCATGACTTGGCCGATGAGCGTCGTCGGCTGGACCAGCGTATCGCCGGCAACCGAACACTGCAGAACTGGTACGGCCACGAACTGGAAAAGCTGCTCCGCAACGCGGGCGTCAAGGTGCAGGCGTGAGCGTCATCGATACCTTCCTCGCCGCGCTTCCCCGCCCGGCCACCAGGAGTGGCAATGGATGGGAGGCCCGGTGCCCGGCCCACGAGGACGCACATGCGTCCTTGAGCCTCACCACTGGCGAGGATGGCCGTGTGCTGGTGAAGTGCCACGCAGGCTGCCCGACCGAGGCGATCGTCGCGGCCGTCGGCCTGACAATGGCGGACCTCTTCCCGCCGAAGGACCACACTGGACCCGAGCACGTCTACGACTACTGCGACGAGCAGAGCACGCTGCACTTCCAAGTGGTCCGCTCGCCGGGCAAGAAGTTCTGGCAACGTCGCCCGGACGGAGCCGGCGGCTGGACCTGGAAGCTGGATGGCGTGCGTCGGCTCTTGTACCGCCTCCCCGACCTCGCAGCCAAGAAGGCGGTGGTCATCGTGGAGGGCGAGAAGGACGCCGACCGGCTCTGGTCGATCGGCGTTCCGGCAACAACGAACGCCGGCGGGGCCGGCAAGTGGCGGGGCGAGTACGTCGAGCAACTGCAAGCGGCCGGCGTCCAGCGGGTTGTCATCCTGCCAGACAACGACGAGCCAGGCGAGAAGCACGGCCTCGGAGTCGCCCGCTCCTGCCAGACGGCGGGCTTGAGCGTGAAGGTGGTCAGACTGCCTGACCTCCCGCCAAAGGGCGACGTGTCCGATTGGCTGGATGCTGGCCATACGAAGGACGACCTGCTTGCGCTCGTCAAGGACGCGCCCGCGTTCGACCCGAAGGCGGCGCCCGCGCCCACCGCCTCGGCCCCGCTGCTCGAGCACGTCAAGGCGGCGCTCGATCGAGTGATGGACGACCTGACGTCCGATGAAGCGCCACGGGTCTGCCCGACGCCGTTCCCGGCCCTGAACTACTACCTGAACGGCGGCTTCAGCCCCGGCGAGTTGATTTACCTCGGTGCCCGGCCCGCCATCGGCAAGAGCTCGATCGCGCTCGACATCGCCCGCCGTGCCTCGCTGAGGGGGCCCGTGCTCATCATCTCCCGCGAGATGCTCAACACCGCGGTCGCCCGCCGGTTGCTGTCCCAGGAAGGGCACATCCGCTCGAGTGCCCTGAAGCGGAAAGATCTGTCGCAGCCCGAAAGCGGCGCGGCGGTGGAGACGGTCGGGCGCCTGGGCGACCGCCCGATCTGGCTGACGGATCGCGCCGTGACGATCGACGAGATCGCGAAGCTGGTGGCCCATCCCCCGGCGGGGCCGTGGGTGCTCGTGGTGATCGACTACCTGCAGTTGGTCCGCGCGCCCAAGCACGTGACCGAGCACCGCCTGGCGCTGGAGCACGTCAGCCAGCACTTGAAGGCCCTCGCGCTGCGCCATGCCGTTCCGGTCCTGTGCCTGTCATCCCTGAGCCGCCCGCAGCCCGGTACGAACACCGAGCCGACGCTCGCCAGCCTGCGAGAATCTGGCGAGCTCGAGCACGACGCCGACGTGGTGCTGCTCATGCACCGGAAGAACGACCAGGACGCCACCGTGCAGATGCGGATCGCGAAGAACCGGGACGGGCAGTTGGGCGTGTTCGAGCTGGTGTTCAGCGGGGAGTACGTGACGTTCGAGGAGCTGTCGAAGCAAGAGACGGTAACGCTTGGTAACGCCCGTAACGCCGGGTGACACTGATGTACAACAAGCTGTTCACGAAAATCCTCGATTCCTCCATTTGGCTGGAGCCGACCCCTACCCGCATCGTCTGGGTGACGTTCCTGGCGGCGATGGACGAGCACGGGTTCGTCCCCTTCGCGAGCGTCGGCAACGTCGCCCAGCGTGCTGTAGTCACGCTGGACGAGGCCCGCGCCGCGATTGGTTGCCTGGAGTCCGTGGACCCGGATTCGTCGGACTCAGCGAACGAAGGCCGCCGAATTGAACGGGTTCCGGGCGGGTGGGTGGTGCTCAACGCGGAGAAGTACCGGGCGCTCGCCACTCGCGCGGCTCAGGTGGAGAACACGCGCGAGCGAGTGCGGCGATTTCGCGAGAAGGTCGCTGCGGAAGGCAGTCACGCTGCTGTAACGCCTGCAACGATTGGTAACGCTTCGGTAACGCCATCAGAAGCATATACAGAAGTGCTGGCGTCGTCTGGCGACGACGCCGCGAGGAAGCGTTCGCCTGTCAGACCGTCGAAGTCTGCCACGAAGGACCAGCCTATCAAGTCATTGTTGGCCGAGCACGAACGACTCTTCACGGCGCGCTACGGTGAGAAGCCTGGGAGCTACACCGGGAAGGACGCCAAGCTCGCCAAGACGGTCATTGGCGACCACGGCCTCGATCGAGCACGCGCGATGCTGCGCGTCTACTTCGAGTCCGACGATTACTTCTTCGCCAAGGCGGGCCACTCCTTCAGCGCCTTCGTGGCCTGCCGCACCAAGCTGCAAACCCTAACCGCCCAGCCCATCAACGGCCAGAAGGCCGAGCCGCGGCTTTACGACTGCCCGGTGTGCGGTGATTGCCACGTCGGTACCTCCGACCAGGGGTGCACGCGCGATCAGGGCCCGGTCTATACCTGTCGCGTCTGTCATCAACCGCACCAGGGCGACGACCCGGAGTGGTGCCCGACGCGGAAGGTGCATCACGACGAGCGCCCAGCGACGCTGCGCCCAGTGGTGGCACGCTGAGGGAGCGACCAAATTCATGACCTCGAGTGACGATCGCGCGGCGGTGCTGCTCACGGTGGACGAGACCGCGGTTCTCCTGCGGACGACCCCGCGCGCCATCTACGCGATGGCATACCGCCGCGGCATCGGGGGAGTCGTGCGGATCGGGCGCCGGTTGCTCTTCCACCGCGCCGATCTGTTACGATGGCTCGCCCGGAAACGTGTGCCGCTGGCGGAGGAGCAAGGACCATGGTGAAGGTCCGACCATTCCGCGGCGGCGGCTGGGAGGTGGACATCCGGTTCCGCCTCCCGAACGGCCAGCAGGTGCGCGAACGGCGCAAGGCGTCGGTCTCGTCGAAGACAGCGGCGGTCCGGTGGGCCCAAGCCCGGGAGCGCGAACTGCTGACCAACGGCCTGCAGACAGGCCGACGGAAGGAGGTGCCGAGACTCGAGACGTTCGTCGAGCGGTTTCTGGACGGTCACGCGCGCGCCAACCGCTTGAAGCCGAGCACCCTCGACGCGCACCAGGTGGCGCTCAGGTCTCGCCTGGTGCCGTTTCTGGGCACCAAGAGGCTGGACGCCATCACGAACGAGGACGTCCAGCGGCTCAAGCAAGCGATGGGCGAGCTGGCACCGAAGACGGTCAACAACGTCCTGAGCGTGCTGAGCACGCTGCTCAAGAAGGCGGTCGAGTGGAACCTCATCGACCGAATGCCGTGCACGGTGCGGCTGTTGAAGGTGCCGAAGCCTTCGGCGAAGTTTCACGACTTCGCCGACTTCGAGCGCCTGGTGGCGGCCGCGGCGGCGATCGACTCGCGGGCGCACCTCATCGTGCTGCTCGGCGGGGAAGCCGGACTCCGGGCCGGAGAGATGATGGCCCTGGAGTGGCGCGACGTGGACCTGACGAAGCGGCAGTTGTGCGTGGAGCGTTCCGACTGGCGAGGCCAGGTGACGAGTCCCAAGGGTGGGCGGCTGCGGTACGTGCCGCTGACGCTGCGACTCACCGCGGCGCTGCGGGCGGCGCGGCATCTGCGTGGGCCACGTGTGCTCACGCTCGACCACGGGAAGCCGCTCGAGCTCAAGGACGTCCAGCGGTTCGTCAGGCTCGCGGCGCGGCGCGCGGGCCTCAAGCGGGACGGTGTGCACGTGTTGCGTCACACGTTCTGCTCGCATCTGGCGATGAAGGGTGCGCCGGCGCGGGCGATTCAGCAGCTCGCCGGCCACGCCAACCTCGCCACGACGCAGGGCTACATGCACTTGAGCCCGGCGGCGATCGAAAATGCGATTAGGCTGCTCGATCAGGCGCTACCGGAAAGTAGGCGTGGAGAAACCGTGGAGACGGCTTCGGGGGCTACCTCGAAGTGACTGACTGGCCAGCAGTTAGGTGGAGCGGGGTACGGGAATCGAACCCGTTTAGAGGGCTTGGGAAGCCCTTGCCCAACCAATAGGCCAACCCCGCACAGGCAGAACCCTCATTCTAATACAGCGGCGGAACAGATTCTAGGGAGCGGAGAACCATAATATCTTGCGATCTTGCGAAGTGCGAAGTACGAAGTACGAAGTAGGAAGTAGGAAGTAGGAAGTAGGAAGTAGGAAGTGCGAAGCAGGGTGGGAAGTGCGGGGTGTGCCGGACGGGACGGCCTCTTCCGCTTCGCTCCCTCTCGCTGGACATTCCGCACTTTGCACTTTGCACTTCGAACTTCGAACTTCGTACTTCAAACTTCGTCCTTCGCCCTCGGCCCGATCGCCCGATCGCGAGTTCGCGAGTTCGCAAGTTCGCAAGTTCGCAAGATCGCAAGTTCGCGAGTTCGCAAGTTCGCGAGTTCGCAAGATCGCAAGATACCCGTCCCCCTCCTACCCCCTGATGATCCCCAGCACCTCGTCGCGCTTCGCGGCCATCAGCTCCGGCGTCTTCGCCTCGAGGTTCAGCCGCAGCAGCGGCTCCGTGTTCGAGGGCCGCACGTTGAAGTGCCAGTCGGGGTACTCGACCGAGACGCCGTCGAGCTCGTACACGTAACCGTCGCGGTACCGGGCGGCCAGGCCCGCGATCTTCTCGTCGCAGGCGCTCATGCTGGCCACCTTCGTGTTGATCTCCCCCGAGATGAAGTACTTCGCCCTGAGCGGCGCCAGCAGCTCGACGAGCGTCTGCTTCTTGCGCGACATCAGCTCGAGCAGCAGCAGCGCCGGGATGAAGCCGTTGTCGGCGTAGAAGTTGTCGCGGAAGTAGTAGTGTCCCGTCACCTCGCCGCCGAACACCGCGTTCTCCTCGCGCATCCGCCGCTTGATGAAGGCGTGGCCGACCCGGTTCATCAGCGCCCGGCCGCCGTACCGCGCCACCACGTCCTTGACGGCGTAGCTGGCGCGCAGGTCGTAGATGATCGTGGCCCCCGGGTTCTTGATGAGGAACGCCTCGGCGAGCAGCGCGGTGATGAAGTCGCCCGGCACGAACCCGCCCTCGCCGTCGATGAAGAAGCAGCGGTCGGCGTCCCCGTCCCAGGCGATGCCGATGTCGGCCTTCCGGCGGACGACCTCCTCGACGATGTCGCGGCGGTTCTCCTCGATGAGCGGGTTGGCCTCGTGAGTGGGGAAGTTGCCGTCGACGGTGAAGCAGAGCCGGGTCGTGTGACACGGCAGGCGATCGAACAGCCGCGGCGCCACGAGGCCGCCGATGCCCGACCCGGCGTCGAGGACGACGTCGAAGGGCTGGACGATCGACGGGTCGATGAAGCCCATCACGTGCCCGACGTAGTCGTCGAGCATGTCGGCGGTCGTGACCGAGCCGCGGGCGGCCGCCTCGGCGGGCAGCGTGCCGTTCAGCAGCATTTCGCGGATGTCGGAGATGCCGGCCTCGCCGCTGAGCGGGAACGCCTCGGCCCGCACCAGCTTCACCCCGTTGTACTGCTTGGGGTTGTGCGAGGCGGTGATCTGGGCGCCGCCGTCGAACCCGCCGGAGGCGACGGCGTAGTACAGCATGTCGGTGCCGGCCAGCCCGTAGTCCACCACGTCGGCGCCCTGCGCCGTGGCGCCGTCGATGAAGGCGGCGGCCAGCGACGGGGAGGAGAGCCGCATGTCGCGGCTGACCGCGATCCGCCGCGCGCCGAGGTAGGCCACGAACCCGCGGCCGATGTCGCGGGCGATCCCCTCGTCGATCTGGTCCGGGTACGTGGCCCTGACGTCGTAGGCCTTGAAGATGTCTGGGTTCACCGGTCTCGCGCTCATGCAGGGCTCCCGGAGCGGCGGGCGGCCGTGGCCCGCCTACATCCTGCTGTAGTCGGTCACCACCGACTTGTCGCCGAGGACGACGCCGCGGTCGAGGACCGAGTTGCGGCCGACGTAGCACTGGCGTCCGAGGATCGACTGCCGGACGAGGGCGTCGCGTCCGATGCGCGTGTTCGCCCAGACGATCGACCGCTCGATGCGCGCGTCCTCCTCGATCTGGCACTGCCGGCCGACGACCGAGTAGGGGGCGATGCGGGCGCCGGCCTTCACCACCGTGCCCTCGTCGATGAAGCAGGGGCCCTCGACCGCGGCCCCGTCCTCGATCCGCGCCTCCGCCGACACCATCGCGAAGTTCGGCGGCGCGCCCTCGAACGGCGGCGCCGCGAACCGGCCGTCCATGATGTCGCGGTGGACCTGGACGTACTTGTCGGGGGCGCCGATGTCGATCCAGTACCCGCCGTAGACGTAGGCGACGAACGTCTCGCCCCGCTCGACCAGCGAGGGGAAGAAGCTGCGCTCGATCGACCAGGCGGTCTCCTTCGGGATCCGGTCGAAGGTGTCGGGCTCGAGGATGTAGATGCCCGCGTTGATGGTGTTGCAGGTGATCTCTTCCGGCTTCGGCTTCTCCAGGAACCGGCGGACGGTGCCGTCGGGGTCGGTCTCGACCAGGCCGTAAGCCGACGGGTTCTCGACCGGCGTGAGGACGATCGTCGCCTTCGCGCCCCGCTCGCGGTGGAGGCGCAGCACGTCGGCCAGGTCCACGTGCGTCATCACGTCGCCGTTGAAGACGACGACCGTCTGATCGAGCGCGCCGCCCGCGTATTTGATCGCGCCGCCGGTCCCGAGCGGGGACGGCTCGACCACGTACGAGATCCGCACGCCGAGGCCGTCGCCGTGCCCGAAGATCTCCTCGATCCGGCGCGGCTGGTAGTTCAGGCTGAGGATGACCTCGTCGATCTCGGGCAGCTTCCGCACCAGGTCGATCTGGTAGTGCAGGAAGGGGCGGCCGAAGATCGGCACGATCGGCTTGGGCGTGTGAATCGTGAGGGGACGCAGCCGCGTCCCCTTCCCGCCGGCAAGGAGTATGGCTTTCATGACAACCGCCGATCATATCCCAACTCGGCGGCCCGACGGCGGCCCTTTTGGCCCCGGGCGGGGGCGAGATACAATGGCAGCGCGTTTGTGGACCCACGGGCCCAGCCGATGAATCTTCCGAACACGCTGACGCTGTCGCGCATCTTCCTGGTGCCGCTCCTCGTGGTGGTCCTGCTGACCAAGTTCGCGGGCCAGAACGTGCTGGGCATCGACAAGGACCTGGTCGCCGCGGGCATCTTCGCCTTCGCCTCGGCGACCGACTGGCTGGACGGCTTCCTCGCCCGCCGGCGCAAGCAGATCACGCCGCTCGGCCAGATGATGGACCCGCTGGCCGACAAGCTGCTGACCTCGGCCGCGTTCATCTCGCTCGTGCAGATGGGCGTGGCGCCCGCCTGGATGGTGGCCGTCATCATCGGGCGCGAGCTGGCCATCACCGCGATCCGCAGCATCGCCTACTCGCGCGGCCAGAGCATCCCGGCCTCGCCCCTGGGCAAGGTGAAGATGATCGCGGAGGTGGTGGCGATCCTGGCGATGATCCTGGGCCGGCCCAGGCTCGGCCGCCTCGCCGTGCTGGGCCCGCTCGCGCTGTGGGTGGCGGTCGTCGCCGCGGTGGTGTCCGCGTTCGACTACTACCGCCGGTTCATGCGAGGCGCGGGCGGCGGCGCCGCGGTCAGCTCGTAGGCGACGTCTTCCCCGCCGCCTTCTCTTTCTTCGCCTTGACGGCCGGCGCCGCCGTCCCGTTCTTGATGGCCGCCATGAGCTTCTGGGCCCGCTCCACGTAGTGGCTCTTCGGGAAATCGGTGACCAGCTTGTCGAGCAGCGGCAGTCCCTGGGCCGGGAGGTTCACCTTGACGTAGGTCTCGGCCAGGTAGTAGTAGAGCTCGTCGAGCTTGTTGTACTTCGGGTTGTCCTTCAGCACCCCGCTCATCCTGGCGATGGCGCCGGGATACCACTTCGCCCGGTAGTAGAACAGCCCCACGAGGTAGTCGGACTCGCTCAGCCGGTCGCGGCACTCCTGCAGCTTCTTCCGCCCTTCGGCGATCAGGGGCGAGTCGGGGTAGCGCTCGACGAAGATCTCGAACTCCTTGAGGGCGTCCTTGGTCTGCGTCTGGTCGCGCTGGGGAGCGAGCATCTGCTCGTAGTGGCACAGCGCGAGCTTGTACTGCGCGTAGTAGGCGCGCGGGTTGGTCGGGAAGAACGTCAGGAACTCCCGGAACTCGTTGGCGCCGAGGATCAGCGACGCGGTCGAGCCGTCGCCCACGTAGGCGTCGCCAAGCCCGAGCTTGGCGTCGGGCCGGTAAGGGCTCTGCGGGTAGTTGTCCACCAACTGCTTGAAGAGCTGGCGGGCGCGCGGCCACTGGCGCTTGTCGAGCGCCTGGGTCCCCTGGTCGAACAGGTACTTGTCGGCCTCGGTCGTTGCGACGACGGGCTTCGTCTTGTGGGCGCACGCGCCGGACATCCCGGCCAACGCGAGCAGCAGGAGGCCCACGGACGCGTGGGCGCGGAGCGTTCGGATCACAGGCATCGGCATCCCGTCAGGCGCGCGGCCGCGCCGTTTCCAGCCAGGCGTACTCGGCCGCCAGGCCCTCCTCGATCGACACGGAGGGGACGAACCCGAGATCGGCGCGCGCCAGGCTCGTGTCCGCGTAGGTGTCGCGCATGTCCCCCTTCTGTGGAGCCTCGCGCCGCACGTCGAGCGGGCGCCCTGCCCGGCGGGCGATGATCTCCAGCACCTGGTTGACCGACACGCGTGAACCGCCCCCGACATTGTACACGCGCCCGGGCACCCCGCGCGTGGCGGCGGCCGCCGTCGCGGCCACGGCGTCGGCCACGAACGTGAAGTCTCGCGTCTGCCCGCCGTCCCCGTAGAGCGCGATCGGCTGCCCGGCAATCGCCGCCCGGATGAACCGGTTGAAGGCCATGTCGGGGCGCTGGCGCGGCCCGTAGACCGTGAAGTAGCGCAGCGAGACGCAGGGCACGCCGTAATTGGCGTGGTAGAGGTTGCAGAGATGCTCGGCCGCCAGCTTGGTGACGCCGTACGGCGACAGCGGCGCCGGCAGGGCCGTCTCGCGCATCGGCAGCTCCGTCCGCTCGCCGTACACCGACGAACTCGACGCGTAGACGAACCGCTCGATCCGCGCGCCCACGCACGCCTCGAGCAGCGCCTGCGTGGCCTCGACGTTGTTGGCCGTGTAGACCGCGAAGTCCCGGCCCCAGCTCTTGCGCACGCCCGCCTGGGCGGCCAGGTGGAAGACGTGTGTCGCGTCGGCAACCAGGGCGGCGAGGTCCGCCGCCTGGATCGCCGACTCGACGAACCGGAACCGCGGGTGCGGGAGGAGCGTGGACAGGTTCGACGCCTTGATCGCGCGCGGGTAGTAGTCGGTGAAGCAGTCGAGGCCGGTGACCGCCGCCCCCTGCTCGAGCAGGCGGCCGGCGAGCGTCGATCCGATGAACCCGGCCGCGCCGGTGACCAGCGCCTTCATGCGAACAGCCCCCTCACCAGGTGCGGCAGGCGCGCCGGCTTCCCGTCGGGCCCGACGCCGCAGTGCTCGGTCCAGCCCGTGGCGGCCGGCTCGGCCTCGCCTTCCCGCAGGATGTCGTAATCGAACCGCAGCCTGGCCGGCGAGAGCAGCGTCGCCCGCGCCCGGATGCGCACCTCGTCGTCGTAGCGCAGGGAACTGCGATACTCGCAGTGGACGCCGATGACCGGCAGGATCGTGCCCTCCGTCTCGAGCTGCCGGTAGGTCGAGCCGGTTTCCCGGAACCATTCGGCCCGGCCGACCTCGAACCAGACCAGGTAGTTGGCGTAGTAGACCACGCCCATCCGGTCGGTTTCGGCATAACGGACCCGCACGCGGGCGGTCGATTCGAGGGCGCTCGTGAGCGGGAACTTCATCGTCGGGACGCTTCTTCGTCGCGGGCCGCGGCCGCCTGCTCGGCGGCCGCCCGAAGGGCGCGCGCCGCCGCCGCGATGTCCGGCGCGCCGAACACGGCGGAGCCGGCAACCAGGATCTCGGCCCCGGCCGTCACGACCTCGCCGACCGTGTCGAGATCGATGCCGCCGTCCACCTCGATCGGCGCGGGGTTGCCCGCCCGGTCGAGCATGGCGCGAAGCGCTCTAATCTTTGACGCCGAGCGGGGCAGGAAAGCCTGTCCCCCGAAGCCCGGGTTCACCGACATCACCAGCACGTGATCGACGTCGGCCGCCACTTCCTCGAGCATCACCAGCGGCGTCGACGGGTTGATGGCCACGCCGGCCCTGGCGCCCAGGCCCTTGATGAAGGTCAGCGTCCGGTTCAGGTGGGGCAGCACCTCGACGTGCACCGACAGCATCGAGGCGCCGGCCTCCACGAAGGCCTCGGCGTACCGGTCGGGGTCGGTGATCATGAGGTGGACGTCGAGCGGCACGCGCGCCACGCGCTTCAGCGACCGCACGACGGGCGGGCCGACGGTCAGGTTCGGCACGAAGTGGCCGTCCATCACATCGACGTGCACCAGGTCCGCGCCGCCGCGTTCGGCGGCAGCCACCGCGTCCCCGAGCTTCGCGAAATCGGCGGCGAGAATCGACGGCGCCAGGCGGATGGTCACCGGCTGACCTCGAGCGACACGGTATCCCCCGGGCTGACCTGGAAGCCGGCTTGCGGCGACTGGCGGATCACCACGCCCGGGGGGACTCCCGGATAAGGCTGCTGCCCGACCACCGCGACGCGGAAGCCGTTCGAGCGCAGCATGTCGGCGACGCGCCCGCCGTCGACGCCGATGAGGTCGGGCATCACGTACGTCGCGCCAAGGCCGGCGCGGTTGACCAGCACGGACACGCCCGCGGCGCGGCTGCCGGGAGGCGGGTCCTGCGCGATGACCACGTCGGCCGGGAACTCGTTCGACCGGACCTCCGAAACGTCGGCCAGGCTGAGGCCGTCCTGCTGCAGTTGCTGGCGGGCGGTCCGCTCGGACTGCCCGACCAGGGCGGGCACCGTCGTCGCGACGCCGCCGGTGCTCAGCCAGACCCGGACCGTGCGCCCGCGGCGGGCCGTGGAGCCGGGCGACGGGTCCTGCTGCGCGATCCGGCCGGCGCCGATGCTCGGGTCGGACCTCTTCACCTCGTCGACGCGCAGCGTCAGGCCGACGGCGGCGAGCGTCGCGCTCGCCGAGTTCAGCGGGCGGCCGACGAGCGTCGGCACGGTCACCTCTCGGGCCCGCAACGCCACCCGGGCCGCCAGGGCGGCCGTGATGACGTACGTCGTCAGCAGCGCGCCGACGATGAGGAGGATTTTGCCCGCGTTCCAGACGCGGCCCGTGAGTGCCATCGGTAGTGCGACTGTACTACAAGGCCTTGGGATTCACCAAGGAGCCGCGGTGCCGCAGCACGGCCGCGAAAAAGGCCTCGAGGCCGTGCCGGTAGGGCCACGTTCGCAGCCACCCGGCCGCCGTGACCAGCGGCGGGCCGGCCCCGGCGGCGTCGGCCGCGAGCGCAGGGCGCTCGATCTCGAACTCCGGGTGACCGGCGAGGAACGCGGCCACCAGGTCCTCGTTCTCCTCGGGTTCGCCCGAGCACGTCGCGTAGACGACGCGCCCGCCGGGCCTGACGACGCGCGCGGCCTCCTCGAGCAGCCGGCGCTCGGTCCGGGCCAGCGTGACGAGGTCTTCGGGCGCGCGTCGCCACCGGATTTCGGGGTCCCGGCGCAGCGTCCCGAGTCCCGAGCACGGCGCGTCCACGAGGACGCGGTCGAACACCGGGCCGAAGGGGAGCGCCCCGGCGTCGAACCGGGCGACGCGGACCGAGGCCGCTCCGCACCGGGCCAGGGTCTCGCGCAGCAGGGCCGCGCGCTTCCGGCGCACGTCGCCCGCGACGAGCAGGCCCCGGCCGCCCATGGCGGCCGCCATGGCCACGGTCTTGCCGCCGGGCGCCGCGCACGCGTCGAGCACGCGTTCGCCCGGCCGGCCGCCGGCCGCCTCGCCGACCAGCTGCGAGGCCTCGTCCTGCACCAGGAAGTCGCCCGCGTCGTGCAGCGGCGTGGCCAGGGCGTTCCCGCCGGTGACCACGAGGCCGTCCCGGGCGAAGCGCGTCGGCTCGACGGACACGCCGTGGTCGGCCAGGCGGGCGACCAGTTCGGCGCGCGTCAGGCGCAGCGTGTTGGCCCGGAGCGTGACCGGCGCGGCGGTGTTGTCGAAGCGGGCCCACGCCTCGGCGGCGTCGAAGCCGACGCGGTCGAGCCAGCGTTCGACGAGCCACCGGGGATGCGAGCAGGTCGTCGCGAGGTAGGCCAGGGCGGCGTCGCGGTCGGCCCCGTCCGGGCGCGGCGGCAGCGGCAGGCGGTCGCGCTCGCGCGCCACGCGCCGCAGCACGGCGTTGACCATCCCCCCCGCGCTGCTCTTGCGAGCCTCTCTCGCCAACTCCACCGCGTCGTCCACGACGGCCGGCGCCGGGACGCGGTCGAGGTGGACGAGCTGGTAGGTGCCCAGGCGCAGGATGTCCAGCACTTCGGCGTCGAGGCGCGACGTCGGCCGCCGGCCGAACGCCTCGATGACGGCGTCGATGGCGCCCATCGAGCGGAGCGTGCCGGTGGCGATCTGCGCGGCCAGCGCGGCGTCGCGCTCGTCGGCCAGGCGGGAGCGGGCCCGGGCCAGGGCATCGGGCAGGTTCAGGCGACCCGACGTGACGGCCCGAAGCGCCGCGTACGCGGCCCGGCGCGCCGGTGCCGCCCGCTTCATGCGCCGAACCGCGCGCCGGCCTGGAGGCGGGCGCCAGCGGCGAACTCCCGGGCCGTGACGGCGCGGCGCCCCTCGGCCTGCACCTGCAGGATCCTGAGCGCGTGCCGATCGCCGGCCATGACGAGGATCCCGTCGCGGTCGGCCGCGAGCACCTCGCCCGGCACGGCTTCGCCCGGCCAGGGCCCGCCCGGCGGCTCGACCGACGTGCGGTGGAGAATGATCCGCGCGCCGCCCAGCGACGTCACCGCGTGGGGCCAGGGATGGAGTCCGCGGACCAGGTTGTGGATCGCCAGCGCCGGTGCGTCCCAGCGCACCTCACCGTCCTCGCGCGTCAGGCGCGGGGCGTAGGTGACCAGCGTCTCGTCCTGGGGCGCGTCCCGCGCGGTGCCGTCGGCGAGCGCGTCGATCACCGGGAGCACCAGGCGCGCGCCCAGTTCGGCGAGATCCCGCTCCACCTCCTCGGACGTCTCGTCGGGCCCGATCGGCCGGCGCGAGGTCGCGAACACCCCGCCCGCGTCGAGCGCCTCGACCACCCGCATGATCGACACGCCCGTCTCGGCGTCGCCGGCGATGACGGCGCGGTGGATGGGCGACGCGCCGCGCCAGCGGGGGAGCAGCGAAGCGTGGACGTTGATCAGCCCCAGGCGGGGAAGCGCCAGCAGCCGGGCCGGCAGGATCCGGCCGTACGCGGCGACGACGCCGAGGTCGGCCTCGAGCCCCTCGACGGCCGAGAGAAACGCGTCGTCCTTGATCCGCTCGGGCCGCATCAGCGGCAGGCCGTGCGACCCCGCGAACGCCGCGACGGGGCTCGGGCTCGGCTTCTGTCCGCGGCCGCGGGGCCGAT
>JAJXZZ010000266.1 GCA_021779795.1 Acidobacteriota bacterium
GCACGCCGAGATCGTCGAACGCCCCCTCGCGGTAATACTGATCCATGACGACCAGCGAGACCAGCGGGTAGCGCGTGATTTCCTGCACCCGCGCGAACCCCTCGCGGATGAGCTCGGGCGTCGTCTCGGTCATCATGTGCGGGTTGGCGATCATCCCCGTGATCGGCAGCCGCGACCGCGCCTCGATGAGCTGCGCCATCTCGAGCGTCGCCTCGGCCGTCTGGTTGAACGGCCGGTAGGGGTTGACCACCAGCCAGTGGCTGGTCGGCTCGCCCGAGAACCCCTTGTGCAGGTAGGCGGCCACGATGCCGCCGAGGTCGCTGCCGCCGAGGTCGAACACCACCGGGCCGTCCTTGCGGTCGAAGCAGCCGTAGATGGCCGGCGAGAGCGCCGGCATGTCGGCGTTCTCCATCCCCTCGACGCTCGACACCACCGTGACGCCCATCTGCTCCAGGTCGTGGGCCCGCTGCCTCGAACGGAAGTAGAGGTTGACGATGTCGAGGTCGACGAGCGTGACCGGACCCTGCCCCGCCTCGCGCAGCGTCAGCGCGAGGTTGATGGCGATCTCGGTCTTGCCGGTGCCGAAGGCGCCGCTGATGACCGTCAGCCGCGGGCCGCCGCCGAACGTCGCCTTCACGAAATCGCCGCCGCGAGCGCGATCGAGTTGAACTTGGTCTCGTCCGAGTCGGCCCTCGAGGTGAGCACGACCGGGGCGCTCGCCCCGACGACGACGGCCGCGAGCGGCCAGCGGCGGACCAGGCCGAGCGTCTTGTACATCACGTTGCCCGCCTCGATGTCGGGCAGCACGAGCACGTCCGCCACGCCGGCCACCGGGCTGACGATTCCCTTGTGGCGGGCCGCCTCGACCGACAGCGCGTTGTCGAGCGCCAGCGGGCCGTCCACCACGCATCCCTTGATCTGGCCCCGGTCGGCCATCTTCGCGAGCGCCGCCGCGTCCAGCGTGGCCGGCATGTCGGGGTTGACCGTCTCGACCGCGGCAATCGCCGCCACCTTCGGCCACTCCACGCCGAGCCGGCGGGCCAGGCCGACGGCGTTCTCGAGGATCTGCACCTTCTGGACGAGGTCGGGCGCGATGTTCATCGCGACGTCGGTGAACAGCACCAGGCGCTCGGGGTCGGCCGCCTCGAAGACGGCCACGTGGCTGAGCAGCGGGCGGTCGCGCAGGCCGAACTCCTTGTTGAGCACCCCCTTGAGGAAGGTGCCGGTCGAGACCAGTCCCTTCATCAGCATCTGCGCTTCGCCGCCCCGCACCTTCCTGACCGCCACCTCGACCGCCGCCGCGTCGTCGGCGCACTCGATGATCTCGGGCCTGAAGCTGTCGAGGCCGAGCCTGGCGCAGAGCGACTCGATGACCGCGCGCCGGCCGACGAGCAACGGGCGGACCACGCCGGCCGTCGCCGCCCGGTCGAGCGACCGCAGGACGTCGTCGTCGTGCGGGCAGGCCACGGCAATCGTGCGCGGCGTGCCCTGCCTGGCCAGGGCATGCAGTTGGCTGATGGAGGTCACAGGCGACATGGCAGCAGGCCGTCCAATACCGCTAGCAGTTCGACAAGTACCACGGGCACACCCGGGGCGGCCGGCAATCCAGAAACGACCGGCGCGCCGTTCGGAGACTGGCTCCGGGAGATTCGCCGTGGCGCACGTGGCAGGGGCACGAAAACAGGGCTCTTTAGTCTCCCTCGGAGGGGGGGCGGTGTCAAGGCGGGAGGCCTCACGCGACGCCGTACGCCTTACGCCGTACGCCTTACGCCGTACGCCTCACGCCGTACGCGTTACGGCACAGATGGCGCACGGCTTGCACCGCCCATGGCATGTTCAGAGACCCTGCCAGGCTGGAAGTATTTCACGCTGTCGAACGATTTGAGTACATCCCCTTGTCTAGGATGTACGCCAGATCGTGCAACTGGTCACGCGTCATGAGCCCTCACTCAGGACTCATGACCCAAAGTCCTGCATACCTTGTCTTCGTGCCGATGTATTCGCCCCACTTGTACCAGCGCCAGCCACTAATCGTTGCGTCTGTACGCTCGATCAATGGCCAACTGCATCCGATGACGACCAACAATGTTGGCCGAATGTACGTGAACCCCTTTGGGCGGCCGTACGTTGTGTGTTTCCATCCAACACACTACGTCATAACCTGTGCCAGTATGCGGACAGGCCTGGTCATAGCTGGTCGCCTGCCAAGTCTCAATGTCCTTACAGGCCTGACAGATGCCGAGGTCATGATCGAGACTCGCTTCAATGACCAGACCGGTCTGAAGCAACGCAATCGCATCGGGAGCGGTTCGTACCCACGTCCAGTCGTTGTAACCGAACGTGGTCGGATCTCGCACATCATCAAGCCACATTCTCATGACACACTCAACACGACACGCCTTCAAGAGTGTCTTCGAATCGTTCGATACCCAGCAGTGCACACCAGGTCGGCATCTTCTTCAGAAGATCGCCGACCGTAAACACCCACAGTTTGCTGTTGCACACCTGGACCGGCGGCGCTACGTTCGCCCGGGCGTTCATGTAGTCGCCAGGCGGCTCATTGACTCCGAACGCCTTGCTCGAAGTCTCTGCCTCTCCTGGTTCCTCTTCGTCGTTCTTCCATGCGGTCAGAACGCTGGCCGGGACCTGAGCACCTGGGACAGGATTCATAATCCAGTCCCAGGCGTCCTGGTCAACAACCTTGATGCAGATATCGCCCTGCCCAAGGAGCATGACAAGATAGTACTTTGGCACTAGTTACGTTCCTCGAACATCAACTCGAGCGCAGCAATGCCGCCTCGTTCGTACTGCGTGGCCAGCTTGGCCAGCTCCTTCTCGGTGAACGGTACGAACGCGACGGTCGAGGCACTCTTCGTGTCAAATGTCAGTCGCTTGTCGATGCCGTACTTCTGGATGAAGACCGACGGCACGTTGCACGCGCCCCCTGAGACGAGCTTGCCACGCACGTGAAACGTCACGTACGAAATGCGCGTATCGGCGTAGCTGTCGGTACGCACCGGCAGGTTGACAGCCGTCGACCCACGGCCACCGAAGTCCAGCGAATAGTAGTTGCGCAACCAGCCGGGTCCGTTCGTATCTCGCACCCGGTTGCTGCGTTTCCAGTTCTCTGCGCGAGCCAATAGGCCGCATTAGCGGGCTCCGGCGGCGCGCGAGCCGAAAGCGGTGAAGATAACGCCCGTTACCAGACGCTGGCAACCGGGGCTGGCCGCGGCGCCAGCCGCCGCGCCACTCTCACACAGGTCTCCGACCAGGACGCTCACGAAGCGGACGATGCCGGGTTCCGCGGGAGGACGAGCGAAGACGTCATTCGAGGCCAGCCGGAGGATCTCCCGGCCCTCGCAGATCACGATTTCGGTGTCGAAGGGAAGGCGTCGGGCCAGCTCGGCACGCAGCTCGGCGCGCCCGACCCGCTCCCGGATCACGAACGTGCCCGCCGCGCCGATGTTGACGGCGCCGAGGTGCTCGAGTTCCTTCGCAAGCGTGGCCGGCCGGAACGTCCGGTGGCCGCCGACATTCACGCCCCTCAGCAGAACGACGAGTGCCACGGATTGGTCCTCCTCCGCGCGCCGGCGCGAGCGTCAGCCGCGCGTCGTGCGGCCGTGCGTCACGCGTGGCTGCCTCACCAGCTCAAGATCTTGTCGCCAAAGAGGACCAGCGCCGCATACAGCGCCAGAACGAGGAGCGCGCCAGCGCGCAGGGCCGGCGGGGCCTGCTTTCGAAGCACCACCCACAGCCCGGCGATCGCCGCCGGCAACAGCGCGAACACCGCGCCGAGCGTCGCGGCCTCGCACACCACGCCGAGCGAGGCGCTCTCCCGGCACTGACCGGCCAGTTCGAGACCCATCACCAGGAGCATGAGCGCGATGGGCCCACCGAGGATCAGGAGCGCCCCGCGAAATCGAGCCATTCGTCCCTCGCTTTCGCCCGACTCCCGCTGCGTCGCCTCACGAACACGTCCGTGTCCACGAAGGCATACGAGAAGGGGTCCATCTTGCCGCCGGCCGACGCAAACGCCTTTTCGACGGCCGCGCGGCGGCTCGAGCCGCCCCCCTTGAGCAGTCACTTCAGCCTATCACCGACGTAGTTCGACTAGATGAGGTACTCCGGCACGTGAACTTCCCTGAGCAGGGGGCATCCACCCCCGGGTGCTGCTTGGGTGAACGTTGGCAAGTGACTCTCGCCGACCATCTGAGCGCGTGCCCGGACGAGCGGCAACGGGCGGCCGGAACGAGGCCCGCGGTCAGGCGGCGTCGAGGATTCCCCACTGTGGCGCCGGACGCTGCTTCCAGAGCCAGACGATGAAATCGATCGTCGGCGGTTCGCACCCCGACTCGCGCAGCCCGGTCATCACCTGTCCGCGGTGGTGCGCCGTGTGCAGGGCCAGCTGCAGGATGCACTCGCCGACGGTTGTCGGCGCCATGCTCCCGAAGCGCTCGACGATCTTCGCGGCGAACGGGAACTCGACGCGCTGCCGCAGGCGGGCCTCGTCGATCTCGTCCAGAAATGCCGCCAGGTCGCGGTAGAACCGACGCACCCATTTGCCCATCGATTGGAGGTCCGGCAATTCCTGCAGATGCGGAATCTCGATGGGCCGGCCCCGGAAGAGCTGGAGGTACGCCCACTGCGTGGAGTGGAAGTGATACAGGCGCTTCAGGAGGCTTTCGTCCTGCGCCAGGGCCGGCACGCCGAGCGCCGCGCTGAACGCCAGCGAGTCCGCCCATTCCATGTGGAGCAGCAGAAAGCGGCTTTCGTTCACGTCCATTTCATTCTCCGTTCCCGCCAGGGCGAGGTCCGGCGAATACCGGTGCTTCATTCGCGGCCAGTAGCGGCGTCCCCGGATTGCCAATAGGCCGCATTAGCGGGCTCCGGCGGCGCGCGAGCCGAAAGCGGTGAAGATAACGCCCGTTACCAGACGCTGGCAACCGGG
>JAJXZZ010000009.1 GCA_021779795.1 Acidobacteriota bacterium
TCCTTGCGCTCGCGCAGCGGCGGCAGGTGCACCGTAATCACGTGCAGGCGGTAGTAGAGGTCCTCGCGGAACCGCTGCTCCTCCATCATCTGGTGCAGGTCCACGTTGGTCGCCGCGACGATCCGGACGTCCACCTTGATGTTCTCGACGCCGCCGAGCCTCATGAACTCGCGCTCCTGCATCACGCGGAGCAGCTTGGGCTGCGTCTCGAGCGGGACGTTGCCGATCTCGTCGAAGAAGATGCTCCCCTTGTCGGCCATCTCGAAGAGGCCCTTCTTCGGGTAGACCGCGCCGGTGAACGCCCCCTTGACGTGGCCGAACAGGTTCGACTCGAGCAGGTCGGGCGGCAGGTTCCCGGAGTTCACGGTCACGAAGGCCCGCGGGGCCCGCGGCGAGTTCGAGTGGATCGCGCGCGCCACCAGCTCCTTGCCGGTCCCGCTCTCGCCGGTGATGAGGATGGTCGAGCGGCTCGGCGCCGCCTGGATGATCAGGTCGAACACCTGGCGCATCCGCTGGCTGCGGCCGATGATGTTGCCGAACTTGCTGTAGCGCTCCTGGAGGTTCTGCCGGAGGGCGCGGTTCTCGGCGACCAGCTGCGACCGCTCGACCGCGTTGCCGAGGACGACCAGCACCTCGTCGTTCTTGAACGGCTTGGTGACGTAGTCGAACGCCCCCCGCTTCATCGCCGCGATCGCGGTCTCGACCGAGGCGAAGGCGGTGATCATGATGACGGGGATGTCGTCGTCGATCTTCTTGATCTCGTCGAGGACGGTGAGCCCGTCCATGCCCGGCATCATCACGTCCACGATCGCGGCGTCGATCGGGACGGCGCGCGCGATCTCGAGCCCCTCGGCGCCGTCGGCCGCCAGGCGGACGGCGTACCCCTCGCGGGCGAGGAGCGCCTCGAGGATCTCGCGCATGATCTCTTCGTCGTCGATGACGAGGACGGTGCCGTTTGTGGCCATAGTCGGGGCAGGGGCGGCCGCCGTCAGACGGCGCGGCCCGAGCGCGGGATCGACGCCGGCGACGCCAGCGGGAACGACAGGGTGAACCGCGTGCCGACGCCCACGGCGCTGTCACAGGTGATCGTGCCGTCGTGCTCGCGCACGATGCCGTACGTGATCGACAGGCCGAGGCCGGTGCCCTGGCCGATCGCCTTGGTCGTGAAGAAGGGGTCGTAGATCCGGGCCAGGGTGTCGCTCGGGATCCCCGCGCCGGTGTCGCTCACCTCCACGACCGCCGACCCGTCCGCCGTCCGCGTCGAGAGGGTCAGCCAGCCCCCCTTCGGCATCGCGTCGCGGGCGTTGATGAGCAGGTTCAGGAAGACCTGCTGCAGCTTGAACTCGGTGCCCATCACGACCGGCCCGGGCTGCGGCATCTCCCGCCGCACCTGGATCCGCGCGGCCCTGAACTGGTGCTCGAGCAGCGCCAGCACGTCGTTGACGACGACGTTCAGATCGACGGGCGCCTGCTCGGGCACGGCCGTGGCCGGGCGCGAGAGGTTGAGCAGCCCGTTGACGATCTTCGCGGCCCGGAACGTCTGGCGCTCGATCTTCTCGAGCAGGCGGGTCCGCGGGTCCTCGGGATCGGCGCCGTCGAGCAGCATCTGCGTGAAGCTCGAGATGCCGGTGAGCGGCGTGTTGACCTCGTGCGCCACCCCCGCGGCCAGCAGGCCGATCGACGCCATCTTGTCGGAGATCTGGAGCTGCTCCTCGAGCTGCACCCGCGCCGTCACGTCGTCCACGATGACGACCGTGCCGGTGCCGCCGACCCCCGAGAGCGACTGCAGCGGGACGGTGGTGATGTTGACCAGCGCCGGCGGCGCCTGCCCGGCCGGCCGCTCGAGCGGGAAGCGGTAGAACGTGCCCCCGTGCGGCGACTGGCGGCGCGCCGCGCGCACCGCGTCCACGAACCCCTGGCCGAACAGCTCGCCGAGCGGCCGGCCGATCGCCTCGGGCCGCGTCGCGCCGTGCAGCTGCTCGAGGGCCCGGTTCCACCGCATGACCCGGTCGTCCTCGTCCACCACGACCAGCCCCGAGTCGAGCGACTCGAGGATGCTCTCGTTGAACTCCCGCAGCCGCCCCAGCTCCTCGGCCTTCAGGTGCAGCTGGCGGTAGAGCCGCCCGTTCTCGAGCGCCGTCGCCGCCTGGCCGGCCACCGCCGCCAGCAGGGCGAGATCCTCGGAGCTCAGCGGCTCGGCGTGCGCCTTCCGCCCGAGCGCGAGCACGGCGATCGTCGTGTCCTTCGACACGCAGGGCACGAAGTAGTACAGCTCCAGCTCCCGCCACGGCTCCACGTCGGCCGGCCCCAGGCCGTGCGTCGTGGCCGGGTCGTCGAGGTCGATCGACGCGCCCGCGGCCATCCGCGCGCCGAGCGCCGACGCCCGCGACAGGTGCACCGGCACGCCGTCCATCCCGGACGACCGGATCGAGACGAACTCCCCGCTCTGCTCGTCGGCCAGCAGCAGCGCCATCCGGTCCACGAGCAGCGTCTCGGTCACGCGCGAGACGATCCGGTCGCCGAGGCGGTACAGGTTCAGGTCGGCGCTCAGGTCGCGCGCGAAGCCCACGAGCGCGCGCCGGTAGTCGTAGCGGTCGCGGTAGAACGCCCGGTCGAACGTCGCCTGGATCACGTTCTTGAGCGGCCGCGACACCAGCACGACGACCAGCGTCGCCAGCATCGCGATGACCGGCGTGTGATCGTGCGACCCGTCGAAGAACAGCGAGCCCGCCAGCCGCAGCAGCACGGCGTAGACCGCCACGATCGCCGCCGCCGCCGCCGCCCACACCATCCCGCGCTTGACGATCACCTCGACGTCGGCCAGGCGGTAGCGGACGATCGCGCTCGCGAAGGTGAGCGGGATCAGGCTCAGCGGGATCGCCGAGAGGTCCATCGGCAGCGACGGCCGGACGCCGAGCGCGTACGGCACCGCGTAGCCGAACGCGAACGGCAGGCCGCCGAGCGCCGTGCCCCACGCGATCCACCGCAACTGGCGGCGCGCCGTCACGGTCTTCACCTCGCCGAACGCCCGGATGATCACCGCCAGGCCGGCGCACAGGTAGATCGCGAGGTACAGCGGCTCGAACCGGTCGAGCGTCTGCACGACGCCGTTGATGTAGAACCGCGCGTTCTGCACCGACCGCACGATCGCGACGATGCGCGTCGCCGCGAGCAGCAGCGCCGGCAGGTAGACCAGCGGCCAGATCCGGCTCCCGAGCGGCGTCGTCACGAACGTGCGCGGGCGCTCCGGGAAGAAGAACGTGAAGTGCAGGAACAGCGGCGGCAGCAGCAGCACCGCCCCGGCGTCCGCCCAGTAGAAGAACCAGTCGAGCCGATCGAGCCGGCCCGAGAACGAGAAGACGGCCCACCCGAAGAAAGCCCCCGCCAGCCACAGGAAGTGCAGCGTCGCCGGGTGGTTCGGCCGCCGCAGCCGGACGCTCGCCCCCACGAGCAGCGTGAACAGGCCGACCGGCGCCAGCACGTAGTAGAGCCCGACGTTGCCGAGCGGCACCGACGACAACTGGAAGCTGAAGGCCTCGGACGTCCCGAGCCGCAGGACGCGGTACTCGACCGGCTCGCCCGGCTTCGACGTCCGGAGCAGCGCCGCCACGTCCGCCGGGGTGTCCACGAACTGCCCGTCGATCGCCTCGAGCAGGTCCCCCGGCCTGATCCCCGCGTGCGCGGCGGGCGTCCCCGGCGCCACTTCGAACGCCGTCACCCCCTCGGCCCGGCTGATCCACAGCACGCCGTCGTCGGCCTGGTTCGACGTCGCGCGAATGACGATGTTCGCCAGGCCGAGGACCAGGAGGAGCGCCGCAATGCCGACCGTCAGCAGCGTAGGCGTGAACGCCGCCCACCCGGGCCAATGCCACAGGAGCTTCCGCCGGGCTGCCGCCGCATGTCCTCGCGTGTTCATCGCCGTGTCGCCGAACCCGAAACGATCCAGTTGAGAGGCAGCAAACACCATACCACGGCCGAGGCCGCCAGCCTCACCCGTAACTTCTTATCGGGCAATTGTTTGATTGCCTTCAAGCGTGCCGCAACCGCACATGCTCCAATCGCTTGGCGCGCCAATCCAAAAGTATGGACCATTCTCCGGTCCGGGCACAATCCAGACAGGAAAGGCGGGCTGTCCCAGCCCGCCTGCGGAGACGAACGACGCCGGCCCGGCGCATGGCGACCCTCGGTGCTGCGCCGCGACATCCCCAGGGGCGGCTAGAACCGCACGACGAACCCTCCGAGCACGCGCGTCGGCGGTTTGACGACGAGCAGTTCGTCGTAGACGGAGCTGTCGCGGGCGGAGTCCCTGAACACGTTCTTGACGGCCAGCAGCACCTGCCACCGCGCACCGGTCAGATCGAGGAACGGCAGGCGCTGCGTGACCTGCACGTCGAAGCGCGAGTCGAGCCCCGGGCGGACGGTGTCGCCGTCGCCGAGCGTGAACCCGCTGTTGATCCGGTAGGCGACGTAGACGTGCGTGGAGGTGAACGGCACGTCGGTGTCGAGCGACGTCGCCAGGCCGTGCAGGCTCTCGCTCGTCGGGCGCGGCCTGAACCCGAGCAGCAGGAGCTGCCCTCCCGGCGCGGCGGGCAGCCACCGGGCCTCGGTCAGATCGTACGACACCGAGCCGCGCACGTTGGCGAGCAGGTGGTGGGTGACGCCGACGCTCCAGGTGCGCGCCACCACGTCGCCCGCGTCACCGATGCCGTAATGGCCCGGCTGCTCGCGCATCGCGTCGCCGAAGAAGACCATCTGCTGGTTCGTCGTGCTCTGGTAGACCGACCGCAGCGCCAGCGTCAGCCCCGGCGTCAGGTCGTGCTCCAGGCTCAGGTCGAACTGCGTCGTCCGCTCTGGCGCGAGCGGCGAGTAGGCGACGAAGGTCCGCTCGGGCGGCACCCAGAGGCCGGTATTGGCCGGCTCGAGGAACTCCTCGGCGCCCGGCGCCACCTGGCGCTCCGACGCGCCCGCGATCAGGCGGATCCGGTTGACCGGCACCAGCGTGACGACCAGGCTCGGGCTGAACAGGCTGCCGCCCATGTAGTCGTAGTGGGCGAGCCGGCCGCCGTAATCGACGAGCAGGCGCGGCGTCACGGTGAAGCGGCCGGCGCCGTAGATCGTGCCGGCAAACCGGTCGAG
This sequence comes from Acidobacteriota bacterium, assembly GCA_021779795.1. Taxonomy (GTDB): domain Bacteria; phylum Acidobacteriota; class Vicinamibacteria; order Vicinamibacterales; family Fen-181; genus FEN-299. The sequence goes on from JAJXZZ010000009.1 coordinate 5,137, forward strand.
CGGCGGCGTGCGCTCGAGCGCCAGCGGCCCGACGGTCGAGACCGGCGACAGGTGCTGAGAGCTGTAGGAGAAGCCGACGGCGTAGACGTTGCGCGAGGTGGTGCGGTTGCGGAACCCGCCCGACACGAACCACGATCCCGGGTCGCCCTGCGCCACCAGGCGGGCCGACCAGTCGCCGTAGCCCGACACCGGGCCGGCCAGCGAGAAGAAGGCCGTGCCCCGAAGCGCCGAGCCCGACCACGGGACGTCGCCGCCGTCGAACGACCCCGATGTGACGAGGTTCACCTGGCCGGTCAGCGGCATGTCGGAGAGGAGCCTGGCGGGCGCGCCGATGGCCCGCGCCAGCGCCGTCGCCGGCTGCCCCCGGTCGAGGCCCGCGGCCTTCCCGGGCGCCCTGGCGACGCGGTCGGTCGTATCCTTGAGCACGCTGCGCGGGAGGTGGCGGAGTCGCCACGCCGTCTCGGACTGGTCATCCGGGTTCAGCGAGGGATCGTCCAGGAGACCGAACGGGTCGAACGAGAAGGGATCGAACCGGCTGCCCGCGGGCGCCAGGCCGGCCGCCAGCACTTTCGGCGGCGGCGGCAACTTCGGGGGCGGCGGCCCCGCGCTCGGCGCCGGCGTCGCCCGCGCCGTGCCGGCCCGCTGGAGCGTGACCGCGCAGCGCGACGCCGAGGCGGTGCGCACGTCCACGAACTGCCGCGCCGACGCCAGGTACCCGGTCATGTGCGTGCGCAGCGTGTAGGCGCCCGGCGGCAGCGACCGCATGACGAACGCGCCGTTCCTGTCGGTCACCGCGACGGCGCTGGCCGCCCCGAGCACGGACACCATCGCCCCGGCCACGGGATGTCCCTGCTCGTCGAGGACCCGGCCCTCGATGGCGCCCGCCGACGCGTAGGCCACGCGGCGCGTCTTTGCGCCGGACTCGGCCGAGGCCCCGCCGGGCTGGGCCCGGGCGACGGGGGTCCACGCCACCAGGCCGGCCACGACCGTTGTGCCGACGATCGCACAAAGGCGGTTCATATCCTGGCCCTGGCCGCCCGGCGCCGACGCCGGGCGGCATGTGCCGGGCCCCGGGGCCCGGCGGTCTTCGTCCGGGCAGGCCGTGCCGCGGACGGCCCGCCCGCTACTGCGCGGTCACGGTGAACAGCGAGTTCTCGATCTTCGTCTTCCCCGTCGTCTTGTCGGTCAGCTTCATCTCGAGGCGGTAGTCGCCGTCGGGGAAGCTGGCGAGCGGAATGGCCAGCCCGCCGAGCAGCTGATGCCCCGCCTTGACGTCGAACTGCGGGTTGAGCGTCGTGGCGTTGAGCACCTGCGGGTTCGTCCGGTTGAAGAACTTCTCGGCGCCGTCCGCCTTCCGGTAGAAGTTGTAGTCCACGGTCAGGTCGGGCTTGCCCGTCGTCTTGTCAACACCTTCGTTGTAGATGTAGAAGATGATCGTCAGCTCGTCCTTCTTCGGGAACTTCGCCGCGGTCGGAACGGTGACGCGCGTCATCCCGAAGATGTATGGATTCTTGTTGATGTCGTCCTGCGTCGGCGGCGTCTTCAGCTGCTCGGCCTGGGTGGTGAGGATGATCGAGCTGGTCGCCAGCTGGTCGTTCCAGTAGTCGGGCACCGTCAACGGCACCTTGAGCAGCCCGGCCGGCGGCTTCGCCTTCTTGTCCTTGAGGCTCGAGGCCGGCTGCTCGAGCAGGACGTAGACGTCGTAGTCGCCGGCGGGCACGCTGAGCGCCCCGGGCAGCCGGAAGGCCGCGCCGGGCGGCGGGGTGAAGTTGAACGTCCTGAAGTCCTCGAAGGCGTACTCCATCCGCGGCGCCTGGGCGCGCAGCTTCTCGGCCGCGTCGGCGAGCTCCACGTTCTCGGGGTCGAGCTTGGCCGACATCTCCGCCTTCTCGAGCGCCGCCTTGTAGTCGGCCATCTTCTTCTGCTGCTCGCCGATGGTGGCCTTGTTGACGACGCGGATGTAGTAGGCGAGCGGCGACGGAACCTTCTGGCCCTTGTCGAAGAGCAGCAGGAACGGCACGTAGGTCTTGCCGTCCAGGCTCTTCATCGAGTGGTTCATCCAGGTGAAGGCGAAGTCAGCCGGGGCCGGCTGGCCGGCCATGACGCCGTCCACCGTCCGGACGGCGGCGGCGAACTCGGCCTGCTGGGCCTTGTCGATCTTCTTCGCGGCCTTGCCGTCCCTGGCGAGCGCCGGGACCGCGAAAGCGACGAGGGCGAACACGAGGGCAACGGCGACTGGCCGCACCCGGCCTTGGATATGCATGACGACTCTTCCCCCACGATACGTCGAAATGACGAATTCGATGAATCATAGTCGCCGGTCGTCGCGAAAGTCAAAGCCATGGCCGGCCGGGCCGAGGCTTCGCCGCGAACCGGCGTGCTATGATCCGAATCCTGGGATCGTTCCCCGGAAGACCGGGGCACAGGAGAGGCGCCCATGCTCGATGAGGCGATGGTCATCGTCCTCGCCGGCGGTGCGGGCGAGCGACTCTTCCCGCTCACGCAGGAGCGGGCCAAGCCGGCCGTGTTCTTCGGCGGGCCCTACCGGATCATCGACTTCGTCCTCAGCAACTGCATCAACTCCGGCCTGCGCCGCGTCTTCATCGCCACCCAGTACAAGTCGCTCTCGCTCAACCGCCACGTCCGGATGGGCTGGAGCATCGTCTCGGAGGAACTGGGGGAGTTCATCGAGATCCTGCCCCCGCAGAAGCGGGTGGGCGAGAACTGGTACCTCGGCACGGCCGACGCCGTCTACCAGAACCTCTACTCGATCGTCCGCGAGCATCCCCGCCACGTCATCGTCCTCTCGGGCGACCACGTCTACAAGATGGACTACGCCCGGATGCTGCGATTCCACCAGGAGCGGCAGGCGGCGGTGACGATCGCGACCATCGAGGTCGGCCTCGAGGAGTCGCGGCGGTTCGGCATCCTCCAGGTGGACGAGCGCGACCGCATCGTCGGGTTCCAGGAGAAGCCGGAGCGGGCGGTCACCATCCCGGGATCCGACCGCCTCGCCCTGGCGTCGATGGGCATCTACGTGTTCGACGCCGACGTGCTCGTCCGGGCGCTCGAGTCGGACGCGACGAAGGACACCGCGCACGACTTCGGCCGCGACATCATCCCGGCCCTGATCGCCGAGGTGCCGACGCTCTCCTACCGCTTCTACGACGAGAACAAGAAGGCGGCGAAGTACTGGCGCGACATCGGCACGATCGACGCCTACTACGAGGCCAACATGGACCTGGTGCAGGTGAACCCCGAGTTCAACCTGTACGACCCGGAGTGGCCGCTCCGGACCTACCAGCCGCAGGCCCCGCCCGCCAAGTTCGTCTTCGCCGACGAGGGGCGCCGGTGCGGCCAGGCGCTCGACTCGATCATCTCGCCCGGCTGCATCGTGTCGGGCAGCCGGATCCTCGGCAGCATCCTCTGCCCGAACGTGCGGGTCCACAGCTTCTGCGACATCGAGCAGAGCATCCTGATGCCCGGCGTCCGCGTGGGCCGCCACGCCAGGCTGCGCCGGGCCATCGTGGACCGCGACGTGTGCATCCCGCGCGGCGCGCGCATCGGCTACGACTCCGAGGAGGACCGCCGGCGGCACACCGTCAGCCCGCAGGGGGTCGTCGTCGTGACGCGCGACGACGAGCCGGCGATCCGCGAGATCGAGCCGGAGGCGCTCCGCATCGAGGCCGAGGCCGACGGCCGCGGCGCCCCCTGACCGGGGGCTGGCGCGGACGGGCCCGCGTCGGGGATACTGGCGGCATCGGGCCGGCGCGCGCAGGTCGCGCCGCCGGCGGGCATCATCCCTCGCCGAAGGACCGGCGGTTCGAGGAGGTTTCTCGTGAAAATCACGCGCGTGCACGGCCGGGAGATTCTCGACTCCCGGGGCAACCCGACGGTCGAGGTGGACGTGGAAGTGGAGGGGGGCGTTCGCGGGCGGGCGGCCGTTCCGTCGGGAGCCTCGACGGGCGAGCGCGAGGCGCTCGAACTGCGCGACGGCGACACGGGGCGCTACCTCGGCAAGGGCGTGCTGCGGGCCGTCGCCCACGTGAACGGCGAGCTGGCCGCCGCGGCCGTCGGCCGCGACGCCTCGGACCAGCGGGGCCTCGACCAGGCCCTGTGCGCGCTCGACGGCACGCCGACCAAGAGCCGGCTCGGCGCCAACGCGATCCTGGGCGTGTCGATGGCCGCCGCGCGCGCCGCGTCGCTGGCGGCCGGCGAGCCGCTCTACGCGCGCATCGCCCGGATGGCCGGCCACCCCGCCGACACCTTCGTGCTGCCCGTCCCGATGATGAACATCCTGAACGGCGGCGCCCACGCCGACTCCAACGTGGACGTCCAGGAGTTCATGGTCGCGCCGCTCGGCCTCCCCTCGTTCCGCGAGGCGCTGCGCGCGGGCGTCGAGACGTTCCACGCGCTGAAAGCAATCCTCAAGCAGCACGGCCTGTCCACGTCGGTCGGCGACGAGGGCGGGTTCGCGCCGACCCTGAAGTCGAACCAGCAGGCGATCGAGTTCGTGCTCGACGCGATCGCAAAGGCCGGCTACAAGGCGGGCCACGACGTGTGGGTCGCCATCGACACGGCCGCCAGCGAGCTGTGGGAGGACCGCAGCGCCCCCGGCGCCGCGCCCGACGCGCGCACCGGCCGCTACCTCTTCAAGAAATCCGGCGACCGGCCGCGATCCTCGGCCGAGATGGTCGAGATGTACGCCGGCTGGATCGCGCAGTACCCGATCGTGTCGATCGAGGACGGCCTGGCCGAAGGCGACTGGGCCGGCTGGGAGGCGATGACGCGCGACCTGGGCGGCCGGGTGCAGGTCGTGGGCGACGACATCTTCGTCACCAACCCCGCGATCTTCCGGCGCGGCATCGAGCGGAAGATCGCCAACAGCATCCTGATCAAGCTCAACCAGATCGGGACGGTCACCGAGACGCTCGACGCGATGGCGATGGCGCGCGGGGCCCGCTACACGACGGTCGTCTCGCACCGGTCGGGCGAGACCGAGGACTCCACGATCGCCGACTTCGCCGTCGGCACGGCCGCCGGGCAGATCAAGACCGGGTCGGCGAGCCGGTCCGACCGGGTCGCCAAGTACAACCAACTGCTCCGGATCGAAGAGGAGCTCGGCTCGCGGGCGCACTACGCCGGCCGCGGGGCGTTCAGGCACCTGTGATGATCGGCCGCTGAAAGAAGTACGAAGTACGAAGTAAGAAGTACGAAGTAAGAAGCACGAAGTAAAAAGTACGAAGTAGGAAGTCCGAAGTAGGAAGTGTGAGGTGCTGCCCCCGAACGGCTGCACCGCCACTGGGCTTCTGGCCTTTGCACTTCGCACTTCGCACTTTGCACTTCGCACTTCGCACTTCGCACTTTGCACTTCGCACTTCGCACTTTGCACTTCGCACTTTGCACTTCGCACTTTGCACTTTGTACTTTGCACTTTGTACTCTGCACTTCGTACTTCGTACTTCGCACTTCGTACTTCGTACTTCTTCATGTCCCCATCGCCCGTCCTGCTCGACGTCCGGCGCCTGACCACGGTCATCGACGTGGAGGGCCGGCCCCTGCCGGCCGTTGACGACGCCAGCTTCGAGGTGCGGACGGGCGAGACGCTGGCCCTGGTGGGCGAATCGGGCAGCGGCAAGTCGATGGCCGCCCTGTCGATCCTCCGCCTGGTGCAGCCGCCGGGACGGATCACCGACGGGCGCGTCCTGTTCGAGGGGCGCGACCTGCTGACGCTCGGCGAGGGTGAGATGCGCCGGGTTCGCGGGGCGCGCATCGCGCTCGTCTTCCAGGAGCCGACCGCCGCGCTCAACCCGGTCTTCACGGTGGGCGACCAGGTGGCCGAGGCGATGACCGTCCACCGGCTCGCGACGCGGGCCGAGGCCCGGCGGCGCGCGGTGGAGCTGCTCGAGGCGGTGCGCGTCACCGACCCGGATCGCGCCGCCCGCAGCTATCCGCACCAGCTCTCGGGCGGCATGCAGCAGCGGGTGGTGATCGCCATGGCGCTCGCCTGCCGCCCGGCGCTCGTCATCGCCGACGAGCCGACCACCGCGCTCGACGTCACGATCCAGGCCCGGATCCTCGACCTGCTCCGCGAGATGCGCGGGGCGTTCGACCTGTCGATCCTGCTCATCTCGCACGACCTCGGCATCGTCGCCGGCAGCGCCGACCGCGTGGCCGTCATGTACGCGGGGCGGATCGTCGAGCAGGCGCCGGTGCGGGCGATCTTCGACGCCCCCGCGCATCCCTACACGAGAGCGCTGCTCGCGTCGGTGCCCCGGGGCGAGGGGCGGCGCCGCCTGCAGGCGATCGCGGGAACGGTGCCGCCGATCACCGGCATGCCGCCGGGATGCCCGTTCGCGCCGCGCTGCCCCGACGCCGCCGCCGCGTGCCGGGTGACGCATCCAGGCGCCGTCGCGGTGGGCCCGGACCACGAGGCGAGCTGCCACGTTCACGCCAGACCCACGGAGCGCGCCTGACGCCATGCCGCTGCTGACCGTCCGCGACCTCGTGAAGGAGTTCCCGCGCGGGCGGGGCCTGTTCGGCCGCGAACCGGGCGTGCGCGCGGTGGACTCGGTGAGCTTCTCGATCGAGGCCGGCGAGACGTTCGGCCTGGTGGGCGAGTCGGGCAGCGGCAAGACGACCGCCGGGCGGTGCGTGCTGCGGCTCGTCGAGCCGACGTCGGGCGAGGTGCGGTTCAAGGACCGCGACGTGCTGGCGCTCTCGCGGGCGGAGCTGCGGCGCGCGCGGCGCGACATGCAGATCGTCTTCCAGGACCCGTACTCGTCGCTCAACCCCAGGATGCGCGCCGGGGCCATCGTCGAGGAGCCGCTGGCGATTCACCGGCTCGGCTCGCGGGCCGAGCGGCGGAGGCGGGTGGCGGAGCTGTTCGAGCTGGTGGGCCTCGACCCGGCCCACCTCGGTCGCCGCCCCCACGAGTTCAGCGGCGGCCAGCGCCAGCGGATCGGCCTGGCGCGCGCCCTGGCGCTGAACCCGTCGCTCATCGTCGCCGACGAGCCGGTGTCCTCGCTCGACGTCTCGGTGCAGGCGCAGGTCGTCAACCTGCTCATGGACCTCCGCGAGCGCCTCGGCCTCACTTACCTGTTCATCGCCCACGACCTGCGGCTGGTCCGCCACGTCTGCGACCGCGTCGCGGTGATGTACCGCGGCCGGATCCTCGAGATGGCCCCGACCGAGACCCTCTACCGCGACCCGACCCACCCCTACACGCGGGCCCTGCTGTCGGCGATCCCGGTGCCCGACCCGGACGCGAAGCCCGAGCGGATCGCGTGGGACCCGCAGGGCGCCGACCTGCGGGCCCCGCTCAGGCAGATCGGTGACGGGCACTGGGCGGCAATCTGAAGGGGCTGCGGCAGGCTCGCGACTGGCGACTGGCGGCCTGCTCCGGGCTACGGCTGGCGGCCGACCTCGAGCTCCTGAGCGCCGACAGTGCCGCTAATTGCCGAGAATGCAACGACCATGTCGTCCGGTCATTGCAGAACCCGATCAAGGCCGCCCAGCGTTGTCCGCCCGGCTAGCGCCTCGTCGCCGCGAGGCGCCGGCCGCGAGGCGCCGGCCGCGAGTCTCGAGCCTGCGTGTTCACGCCGCCCTTTTCACGTCGCCTTCGATCTGCCCGTCGCGGAGGTGGACCACCCGGTGGGCGTGGGCCGCGATGTCGGCCTCGTGGGTGACGAGCACGATCGTGTTGCCGGCCTCGTGAAGGCGCGCGAACAGCGCCATGATCTCGACCCCGGTCTTGCTGTCCAGGTTGCCGGTCGGCTCGTCGGCCAGCAGGATCGACGGGTTGTTCACGAGCGCCCGGGCCACGGCCACGCGCTGGCGCTGGCCGCCCGAGAGCTGGTTGGGGCGGTGCGTCATGCGCTCGGCCAGCTCCACTCTCTGCAGCGCGGCCCGCGCCCGCTCGAGGCGCTCGTGCGTGGGCACGCCGGCGTAGACGAGCGGCAGCTCCACGTTGTGGAGCGCGGTGGCCCGCGGCAGCAGGTTGAAGGTCTGGAAGACGAAGCCGATTTCCTCGTTCCTGATCCGCGCCAGCTCGTCGTCGTTCATCTGGCTGACCTGCTTGCCGTTCAGCAGGTAGCTGCCCTGGCTCGGCGTGTCGAGGCACCCGATGAGGTTCATCAGCGTGGACTTGCCCGACCCGGACGGTCCCATGATGGCCACGTACTCGCCCCGCTCGATGGTGAACGAGACGCCCCGCAGGGCGTGCACGGTCTCGCTGCCCATCTCGTAGGACTTCCACAGGTCGCGCGTCTCAATCAGCGGCATCGGTACAGGCCTCTCCCCCAAGCCTACCCGGAGGAGACGAGGGGGCCAAGGGGAATGTTCCCGGCGGGCTACGGGCCGGGGTCCGCTGCCGGCTGAACGGCCGCCCGGCCACCGGCCGGGGTCCGTTGCCGGCACATCGCTACTCGATCACGAACCCTTCCGGGTGCGCCGGCGGCGGCGGCGTCTTCGCGCGGAACATCGCCGCGCCGGCGAGGCCCCCCAGCGTCGAGAAGACGACGCTGACGAGCAGCGTGAAGAACCCGCCGATGACGAACTTGGCGAGGGTGAACGCGGAATTGTCGCGGATGGCTTCGAACACCTGCCGGGCGCCGTCCGGCAGTTCGCCCGCGCTCAGCACGCGTTCGAGCAGCCGGGCCTGGAGCGGGGCCATGAGGATGGTGGTCGGCACGGCGAGCAGCTGCCAGACCACCGCGCCGATGAGGCCGGCGCCGAGGCCGACAAGCGCCCCGTCCGAGGGGGTGATGGGCGCCAACTGGTTCCGCTGCAGCAGGTACGCCGCGAGCGCGCCGCCCGAGAGCACCCACAGGCAGCAGCACAGGTTGCCCACGCTGACGAACGGCAGCGCCGACAGCACGCCCAGCACGAGTCCGCCGTAGAGGGCAGGCTGGAGCTTGGAGTTCATAGGCGCCGCTCCGACGACGGTCACCGAGATTCCCAGTGGTCAGTGGCTAGTGGCTGGTGGCTGGTCTGTCACGCGGGACAGGCTGGCCACTAGCCACTAGCCACTACACGGCCGGCGTCAATCGTAATACTCGCGTCCCAGATGCGTGATGAGCTCCTCCCCCTTGAGGAAGCGCAGCGTGTTCTTCAGCTTCATCAGCTGGATGAACAGGTCGTGCTCGGGGTAGAGGCCCCTGGCGTGCATCGGACTCTTGAAGTAGAACGACAGCCACTCCTGGATGCCGCTCAGGCCCGCGCGCTTCGCCATGTCCATGAACAGGACGAGGTCCAGGACGATCGGCGCCGCCAGGATCGAGTCGCGGCAGAGGAAGTTGACCTTGAGCTGCATCGGGTAGCCGAGCCACCCGGTGATGTCGATGTTGTCCCAGCCTTCCTTGTTGTCGCGGCGCGGCGGGTAGTAGTTGATCCGCACCACGTGGCAGACGTCCTTGTAGAGCTCGGGATACAGGTCGGGCTGCAGGATGTAGTCGAGGACCGACTTCTTGCTCTCTTCCTTCGTCTTGAACGACTCGGGATCGTCGAGCACCTCGCCGTCGCGGTTGCCGAGGATGTTGGTCGAGTACCAGCCCTGGATCCCGATGAGCCGGGCCTTCAGGCCGGGGGCGATGATGGTCTTCATCAGCGTCTGCCCCGTCTTGAAGTCCTTGCCGGCAATCGGGCACCCGTTCTGGTGCGCCAGGTCCATCAGCGCCGGGATGTCCACCGTCAGGTTCGGCGCGCCGTTGGCGAAGGGGATCCCCTCCTTCAGGGCGGCGTAGGCGTAGACCATGCTCGACGGGATGTTCGCGTCGCTGGCCTGCAGCGCCTTCTCGAACGCCTCGATCGACTGGTGCGCCTCGGTCTCGGTCAGGTAGATCTCGGTGCTGGCGCACCAGATCATGACGAGCCGGTCGAGGTTGTTGTCCTTCTTGAACCGCCGGATGTCGGCCCTGACCTGTTCGGCCAGGTCCATCTTGTTGGCGCCCTTCTTGACGTTCGGCCCGTCCAGGCGCTTGACGTAGCGGCGGTCGAACACCGCCGGCCACGGCTTGATGGCTTCCAGTTCCGGCTTGACCTGCTCGAGGAGCGAGGACTCCAGCACGCCGGCCGTCGCGGCGGCCTCGTAACAGTTGTCCTGAAAGATGTCCCACCCGCCGAACACGATGTCGTCGAGCGAGGCCAGCGGCACGAGGTCCTTGATGAGGGGAGTGCGCCCCTCGGTGCGCTTGCCCAAACGGATCGTGCCCATCTGCGTAAGCGAGCCAATCGGACGCGCGATCCCCTTGCGGACCGCCATGACGCCGGCGATGAACGTGGTGCTGACGGCCCCGAGGCCGACCAGCATGATGCCCAGTTTGCCCTTGGGCGGGGCGATTTCGGATGGTGAATTCACAACCGGGAACTATATCATGAGCCGGAGTAGTCGGGGGCTCACGCTCAGTAGTCGGGGGCTGACGCCCAGGAGTCGCCATGTCGAATTTCAAGGATTTCCTCTTCAACCGTGACAAGGGCGCCCCTTACGCGCTGGCCGTGGCCATGGTCGGCCTGCGGATGGGCGAGCGGCTGCTGCTCGTCGGCGACGACGCCCCGTTGTTCGCCTTCCTGGCGGGAAAGATCGGCCTGACCGGCCAGGCCGTGGCCGTGGCCGGGTCGCCCGAGGCCGCGGCCGCCGTCGCGGCCGAGGCCGCCGCGCTCGGCATCCTGTTCGAGGAGGTCGGCCACGCTGCCTTCCCCGCCCTGCCGGTCGCCGACGGCGCGTTCGACGTGGCCGTCCTCAACGCCGGGCGGGCCGTGCTCGCCGGCCTCGACCGCGGACGCCGGGTCGATCTGGCTCGCGCCGTCGGCCGCGCCCTCAGGCCGAACGGCCGGCTCGTCATCGTCGAGGGACAGCCGAAGCGGCTGTTCGGCCTCGTGGCCGGCGCCGCCACGCCCGGCCTCGACGCGTTCCGCGCCGAGGGAGGCGCGGAGAAACTGCTCGAGGCGGCGGGATTCCACCCGGTCAGGGTGCTGGCAGACCGGGATGGGCAGCGCTTTACAGAGGGGCTGAAGCGGTAACGCGCGGCCCATCCCGGCTCGCGGCTCGCGACTGGCGGCCTGCGGCGGTGCCGGGCTCGGGACCGTCGGCCGTCAGAAGACGATCGACTTCACGAGCGTCGTCTTCTTCCCGCCCCTCAGCACGGTGAGGGTGTCCACCTTCGCGGCGATCAAGGCCTTGAACTCGTCCACGGTCTTGAAGGTCTTGTTGTTCACGGCGAGGATAATGTCGTCGCCCTTGAGCTGCATGGCGTCGGCGGGACTGCCCTTCTTCACCTCGGTCACAAACAGCCCGTCGAGTGACGGCAGCGCCAGCGCCTGGCGGTCGGCCTCGGTCAGCGGGCGCGCCGCGATCCCGAAGGCGGGCGGCTCGGGTTCCGACGCGCGCCCGCCCCGACCATCCTGCGCCTCCGGGGATCCAACTGCCGGGAAGGCCCCAATGTCGCGCTTGTCGCGTCCCCTGCCGACCAGCGGCGAATCGGCGGACAGGCGGTAGTCGCCGGCCGCCGGGTCGGCGAACAGCGGGTCGGCGTTGGTGTTCGTCCCCGACGGCTGGAACCTCAGCTCGGGCCCCACCTTCGTCACCAGGTTGCCGCCGATCTTGTAGGTCGTCATCCCGACCTGCGTCAGGACGTTGGAGTTCGTGGCCGGCAGCTCCGCGTGGTTGTCGTTCAGCGCCCAGCCGGTCTTCAGCGTGGCCGGGCCCACGTGGTTCATGAGGATGTCGTTGTACTCGAGCGTCGCCTGGACGTCGGGGCCGAGCAGCACGCCGACGCTGTTCGACATGACGATGTTGTTGAACACCAGGGCCCGGCTGCCCGGCGCATTCACTTCGAGGCCGGCGCCGACAACGACCCCCGACTTGTACAAGACCTTGAGGAACTCGGCATCCGGCACGCGGTTCTCGACGATGGTGTTGCCGGTGATTTCGACGTTGCCGGCGACGAAGAGGCCGCCGGTGTTCCTGGTCACCAGGTTCTGGCGGATCTTCCAGGACGACCCCGCGTCTATCCCATGGACCGCCCACCCGTTCCCGCCGAGCCTGTTCCCGTCCAGCGTCAACTCCTGGCCGCTCAGGCTGACGCCGTCGGCGAATCCCTTGACCGTGCAGCCCGTGATGGTCACGCGGCCGGCGATCCCCCCAGGACGCCCACGACGACCACGCCGGCCTGCCCCACGGGGAGCCCGAGGTCCGCGGCCAGATCTGGATGGAGGCCGACGACCGCGACGCCGGGGCTGGGGGCGGGCTTGCGAGCGGCGTCCATGGGCGCCGAGGTTCCGAAGGTCAGCGCGAGGAACACGGCGCACGAAGCCAGAACGCAACGGCGGGTGGTTCGAATCATGCCGGGCGCTCTCCTCTCTTCCCTGCTCTTCCCTGCTCTTCTCTTCTCGGCACCAGCGCCGCTCAGAAGTAGAAGAGCTGGAGCTGCGCCAGCACCTGCGTCCGATCCGGCAGGCCGTCGGTGTGCTGGCGCCCCGCCGTCACCTTGATGTTCCGCTGGAAGCCGGCCATCCAGTACGCCACGCCCGCCTGCCAGATGTACTGGTCCGGCGTCAGCGGGTCGGCGAACGTCTTCTTCGAGAACTGCGCGACCGGCGACACGCGTCCCTTGAACAGGTGGAAGCCCGCCTCGACGAGGAGGACGTCCTGCTTCGCCAGCGTCGGCAGGAACGGCCCGCCGTCGAGCCGCGTCCAGTCAACCTGCGCCGTCACCCCCTGCCGCCCGCCGTTGAGCGGATGCTCGACGAAGACGTCGGCGGCGTACGAGTGGTACCCCTTCTGCGTGTCGAACCCGGCCCCGATGGCGACGATCCTCTTCGTTCCCTGCCACGTGCCCCCGTAGAAGAAGCCCGTGTCGGCGGCGAAGGGGTACCAGACGGCGCGGCCCGCGACCCTCAGGCTGTTGCGCGCGTCGGTGCCGCGCACCCCCTGGAAGGCGCCGAGCCGGTACTCGACGTGCTGGCCGAACGGGTAGCCGCGCAGCTGCACGCCGTAGTCCCGGCCCACCCTCGACCCGAGCGGCCCGCTCTCGGTGAACGTGTAGGGGCCGTAATCCACGGGCAGCAGCGTGGCCGCCGACTGGTTGTGGTTGTGCGAGAGCGGGACGAGGATCAGCCCCGCGTCCACCATCACCAGGCCGTTCTGCGCATAGGTGAAGTACGCGTCCTGGACGTAGATGTCGCCCGCGTCCTTCGTGCCGGCCTGGGTCGTCGCCTTGCCGAGGTTCGGGCTGTCGGTGTCCACGAAGAACGTCCACCGGTCGGAGATCTTCCCGCCGAACAGGACGCGCAGCCGCCGGAGGAAGATGTTGGTCGAACGGCCCGTCCCGTCGGGCGTGTCGAGGGCCTCGAACTCGGGCTGGGCGAGGAACCCGATCTTGAGGCTGCTCTTCCCGTCCCGGCTGTCGATCTGCCACTGCGCCGCGGCCGGGCGCGCGGACACACCAAGGGCGAGGCCGCCGACCAGGGCGGCCACCGCGAACAGGCGTCTCGTGCTCATAGGAGGTCAGCCGTGCTCTTCTTCGTAGCGTGACTTCACGCGCTGGACGGCGCCGGGGTCGGCCAGCGTGGTGGTGTCGCCGAGCGCCCGCCCCTCGGCGATGTCGCGCAGCAGCCGACGCATGATCTTACCCGAACGCGTCTTGGGCAGATCCGCCGTGAAGAAGATGTCGTCGGGCCGCGCGATGGCGCCGATCTTCCGCGCCACGTGGTCCTTCAGCTCGGCGGCCTTCTCGGGGGTCGGCGACGCGCCGTCCTTGAGCGTCACGAACGCGGCGATCGCCTGCCCCTTGATCTCGTGGCGCTTCCCGACGACGGCCGCCTCGGCGACGTCGGGGTGATCGACCAGGGCGCTCTCCACCTCCATCGTGCCGACCCGGTGGCCGGCGACGTTCAGCACGTCGTCCACGCGGCCGAGCAGCCAGAAGTAGCCGTCGCGGTCCCGCTTGGCGCCGTCGCCGGTGACGTAGACGCCCGCGCCCCACCGGTTCCAGTACTGGCGCACGTAGCGCGTCGGGTCGTTGAAGATCGTGCGCAGCATCCCGGGCCACGGCCGCGTGAGCGCCAGGTAGCCGCCGCCCACCTTCACGATCTCGCCGCGCTCGTTGACGATCTCGGCGGAGATCCCGGGGAACGGCCGCGTCGCCGAGCCCGGCTTGAGCGCCGAGAGGCCGGGCAGCGCCGTGATGAGGATGTGCCCCGTCTCGGTCTGCCACCACGTGTCCACGATCGGGCAGCGGCCGCCGCCGACGTGGAGGTAGTACCACATCCACGCCTCGGGGTTGATCGGCTCGCCGACGCTGCCGAGCAGCCGCAGCGTCCGCATGTCGTGGCGCCGCGGCCACTCGGGCCCCGACCGCATGAAGGCGCGGATGGCCGTCGGCGCGGTGTAGAAGACGGTGACGCCGAGCCGCTCGATGATGTCCCAGAAGCGGTCCTTCGCGGGCCAGTCGGGCGCCCCCTCGTACATCACCACCGTCGCCCCGCAGGCGAGCGGGCCGTAGACGACGTAGCTGTGGCCCGTGACCCAGCCGATGTCGGCCGTGCACCAGAACACGTCGTCGTCCTTCAGGTCGAAGACCAGCTTCGTCGTGGCGTAGACGCCGGTGAGGTAGCCGCCCGTCGTGTGGACGATGCCCTTCGGCCGCCCGGTCGTCCCGGACGTGTAGAGGATGTAGAGCATGTCCTCGGCGTCCATCGCCTCGGGCTCGCACCAGGCCGGCTGGTCCTTCACGAGGTCGTGGTACCAGACGTCGCGCCCCTCGACCCACGCCGTCGGCGCGTCGAGCCCGCCGCCGCGCTTGAGCACGACGACGTGGCGGATGCTCGGCGTCCCGGCCAGCGCCTCGTCGGCCATCTGCTTGAGGGGGACCACGCCGCCGCGGCGGTAGCCGCCGTCGGCCGTGACGAGCACGCGGGCCTGCGCGTCGTTGATCCGGTCGCGCAGCGACTCGGCGCTGAAGCCGCCGAAGACGACGCTGTGGACGGCGCCGATGCGCGCGCACGCCAGCAGGACGACGGGCAGCTCGGGCACCATCGGCATGTAGACGGCGACGCGGTCGCCGCGGCCGACGCCGAGCTGCCGCAGGCCGTTCGCGAACCGGTTGACCTCGCGGTGCAGGTCCCAGTAGGTGAGCGTGCGCGAGTCGCCCGGCTCCCCCTCCCAGATGATGGCCGCCTTGTTGCGGCGGGCGGTGCGGACGTGCCGGTCCACGCAGTTCACGCTGGCGTTGATCGCGCCGCCGACGAACCACTTCGCGTGAGGCGGGTTCCACTCGAGCACGCGGTCCCACGGGCGGCTCCACTCGAGCTCGCCCGCGAACCCGGCCCAGAAGGCCTCCGGATCCGCGTCGGCCTGCTCGTAAATGGACGCGTC
>JAJXZZ010000267.1 GCA_021779795.1 Acidobacteriota bacterium
CGTCACGCTCGAGAGTTCGCCGGACCTTCGCGTCCTGCCCGCCGTGAACTCCTACCTGGGCTACTGTCTCGCCCGGGAGAGGGGCCAGGTGCGGGAAGGCCTCCAGCTGTGCCAGGCGGCGCTCGAGGCCGAGCCGCGCAACCCGACGCACTACCTGAACCTCGGCCGCGTCCTGCTCGAAGCGGGCGAGAAGTCGAGCGCGATCGCGACCTTCTGGCGCGGCATCTCGCGGACACCCGGCGCCGAGCGCGGCATCGTCGCCGAGGCGTCCGAGTCGGGCTATGCCCGGGAGCACGCGCTCATCCTCCAGGAATTGCGCCGCCTGGGCATCCGCAAGCCGCCGCCGTTCCCCTCGCTCCCCCGCTCGCACCCGCTGAACAAGTTCGTCGGCAAGCTGCTCGCCCGGCTCGGCCTCCGCTAGCCGGGGCTCGCGCGAAGCGCACGCCGCGCGCGCGACCGGCAGTGTAAGATCGGTACGATGATGGCTTCCACCAGACGACGACTCCGTCTGCCGGCCGTGGCCGCAGCGATCGCGCTCGCGGCGCTGCCCGCTCCGGCGCTCGCGCAGCGCCCGGACGCCGAGCTGAAGGGCATCACGACGCTGGGCGTGACGGTCGATCCGCTCGGCGCGGCCGCGACGACCTGCGGCTTCAACCGCGACGCCATCGTCAAGCGGCTCGCGCAGCTGCTGACGGCGGCCGGCTTCACCGTGGTGCCGCACGGGAGCGAGGCGACGTACCTCGACGTCTCGATCGACACGCTGCACGTCCAGCCGGGCGTCTGCGTCTCGCGCTTCGACACGACGCTCTACACGAACACGACGGCCCAGCTCTCCTACCAGGCGCAACGCGTGACCGCGCGCGTCTCGCTGCTGCACGCCGCGGGCCTCTCGGGCGGCGGCGCCAGCGGGCACGCGGCCGCCGTGCTGGGCGACATCCAGGACCAGGTCGAGCAGTTCGCCTCGCGCATCCGCGCCGCCGGCCGCTGAGGCCGGAAGGGGCCCGGCCGCGGACGCCCGGCCGCCTTCGCCTTACGTGTGTTGACACTCTGTGTTATCACATGTAATATGGAAGCGTGATGGGCGACCTCAAGCAGGAGCTGAAGCAGCGCCGGCCGTTCCGCAGCCTCGCCCACGAGGCGCACCTGAGCATTCTCAGGACGGCGGCCCAGTTCGAGCACGCCTTCGAGTCGGCCCTCAAGCCGCACGGCGTCACCGCCACCCAGTACAACGTGCTGCGAATCCTCCGCGGGGCCGAACCCACCGGCCTCTGCCGCCAGGAGATCGGCGCCAGGATGCTGCGCCGGGTGCCCGACGTCACGCGGCTGCTCGACCGGCTGGAGGACCTCCGCCTGGTCGTCCGCGAGCGCGGCGGCAGCGACCGGCGCCTGGTGACGACGCGGATCACCGCGGCCGGTCTGAAGGTGCTCGCCGGCCTCGACCCGGTGGCCGACAAGCTGACCGGCGCCCTGCTGGGGCGCCTGGACGAGGCCGACCTGCGCGCGCTCATCGACCTGCTCGGGCGGGTCAGAGACCGGATGTGAACCTGTTCCGCCCCGGGCGCGAACGCGTCACGGGGCCTTTCTTCGAGGAGAACACGACCATGGCAGCCGACACCACCACGCGCACCTACGTCATCGACAAGGCCCACTCCGAAGCCACGTTCCAGGTCCGCCACCTCGTGACCAAGGTCCGCGGCCGGTTCACCGACTTCGAGGGCACCATCGCGGCCGACGAAGCGAACCCCGCCCGCTCCTCCGTCAAGGTGACGATCCAGGCGGCCAGCGTGGACACGAGCCAGCCCGACCGCGACGCGCACCTCCGGTCGGCCGACTTCTTCTCCGCGGACCAGTTCCCCGCGCTGAGCTTCGTCAGCGCGTCGATCGCGCCGGCCGGCGGCGACACTTACCAGGTGACGGGCGACCTGACGATCCGCGGCGTCACCAAGCGGATCGTCGTCCCGGTTGCCTTCCTCGGCAAGGCGAAGGACCCCTGGGGCAACGAGCGGGCAGGCTTCGAGGCCGAGTTCACGCTCAACCGGAAGGACTTCGGGTTGACCTGGAACGCCGCGCTCGAGACGGGCGGGTTCCTGGTCGGCGACGAGGTGAAGGTGTAGATCTCGGTCGAGGCGATCGCGAAGTAGGCGCCGCTGGGGATAGAATGCGGTCCTTGGGAGCTTCCCTTCACCCGAGGACCGCGTCCTATGCCTACGTTCACGACCCCGCGCGCCCTGGCGCGCCTGCTGGCCGGCTTCGCCGCGCTCGCGCTGGCCGCCGGCACGACCGTCACGCTCGCCGCCCGGTCGCCGCGCGTCGATCCCAGCGTCTACTCCGGCCTCACGTGGCGGCTGATCGGCCCGTTCCGCGGCGGCCGCGTCAACGCCGTCAGCGGCGTGCCCGGCCAGCCCACCACCTTCTACTTCGGCTCGGTCGGCGGCGGCGTCTGGAAGACGATCGACGCCGGGCGCACCTGGCAGCCGATCTTCGACTCGCAGCCCGTCGCCTCGATCGGCGCCATCGGGGTGGCGGCGTCGAACCCGAACGTCGTCTACGTCGGGACCGGCGAGGCCGACATGCGCTCGCAGATCTCGTACGGCAACGGCGTCTACAAGTCGAGTGACGCCGGCCGGACCTGGACGCACCTCGGCCTCGACGACACGCGCCAGATCGGCCGCGTCGCCGTCGATCCGACCAACCCCGACATCGTGTTCGTGGCGGCGCTCGGCCACGCGTACGGCCCGAACGCCGAGCGGGGCGTGTACCGCTCGAAGGACGGCGGCGCCACCTGGCAGAAGGTCCTCTACCACGGCGACAGCGTGGGCGCCATCGACGTGGCGATCGACCCGAGGAACCCGAAGGTCGTCTACGCGTCGCTCTGGAACACGCGGCGGCCGCCGTGGTCGATCTACCCGCCGTCGTACGGCCCCGGCAGCGGCCTCTACAAGTCCACCGACGGCGGCGCCACGTGGAAGGCGCTCACGTCGGGGCTGCCGGCCGAGGGGGTCGGCCGCATCGGCATCGCGGTCGCGCCTTCGAACCCGCGCCGCGTCTACGCCATCGTGGACGCCAGGCAGGGCGGCCTCTATCGCTCGGACGACGCCGGCGCCACCTGGGCGCTCGCGTCGGGCGACGCGCGCATCTGGGGGCGCGGCTGGTACTTCTGCAAGGTCGTGACCGATCCGCGCAACCCGGACGTCGTCTACGTCTCGAACACGTCGCTCTACCGGTCGGCCGACGGCGGCCGGACGTGGACGGCCATCAAGGGGGCGCCCGGCGGCGACGACTACCACCAGCTCTGGATCGAACCCGACGACCCGCAGCGGATGGTGCTCGGCTCCGACCAGGGCGCCATCGTCACCGTGGACGGGGCCCGCACGTGGAGCTCCTGGTACAACCAGCCGATCGCGCAGCTCTATCACGCGGCGCCCGACTACCGCTTCCCCTACTGGGTGACCGGGGCGCAGCAGGACAGCGGCCCGGTCGAGGTCCTGACGCGCAGCCCGCACGCCGAGATCGGCACGCGCGAGTGGGTCCCGGCCTGCGCCGGCGGCGAGGCCGGCTACACGGCGCCCGATCCGCTGCACCCCGACGTCCTGTTCGGCGGCACCGTCACCCGCTGCAACGTCGAGACGGGCCAGATCGAGAACGTCTCGCCCGAGCGCGGCATGACCGAGCCGGCCCGCCACACGTGGACGCTCCCGCTGGTCTTCTCGGAGGCCGACCCGCGCGTCCTCTACTTCAGCAACCAGTTCCTCTTCAAGACCTCCGACGGCGGCGACAGCTGGACGAGGATCAGCCCCGACCTGACGCGCGAGGCCCCGGGCGTGCCGCCCAACCTCGACGCCGCCACCGCCGCCGACGCGCCCGCCGCGGCGCGCCGCGGCGTCATCTACTCGGTTGCCCCCTCGCCGCTCGAGGCGGGCGTCGTGTGGGCCGGCACCGACGACGGGTCCATCCAGGTGACGCGCGACGACGGGGGCCACTGGCAGAACGTGACGCCGCCCGCGCTCACGCCGTGGAGCAAGGTGGTGATGCTGATCGCCTCGCACGGCGACGTGGCGACGGCCTACGCCGCCGTGGACCGCCACCGCCTCGAGGACAACGAGCCGTACATCTACCGCACGCGCGACTTCGGGAAGACGTGGCAGGCGATCACCGACGGCCTGCCGCGCGGCGTCTACCTGCAGGCGCTGGCCGAGGACCCGAAGAAGCCGGGGCTGCTGTTTGCCGGCACGGAGCTGGCCGTGTTCGTGTCGTTCGACGCCGGCGACCACTGGCAGCCGCTGCAGCTGAACCTGCCGGCCGTCTCGATGCGCCACCTCGTCGTCCACGACGACGACCTGATCGTGGCGACGCACGGCCGGGGCTTCTGGGTGATGGACCAGATGACCCTGCTGCGCCAGGTCGGCCCCGAGACCGCGGGCGCCGACGCCGTCCTCTTCCGGCCGGCGGCCGCCATCGACATGCCGCCGGGGAGCGAGAACGGCACGCCGCAGCCGCGCGACGAACCGATGGCCGAGAACCGGCCGTTCGGGGCGCTCATCGACTACTACCTCGGGGCCGCGCCCTCGGGCCCGGTCACGCTCGAGATTCTCGACCCGGCGGGCCACACGGCCCGGCGGTTCTCGAGCGCCGACAAGGTGACGCCGGTCAATCCCGACACGCTCAACATCCCGGCCTTCTGGAGGCCGACGCCGCCCGTGCTGTCGGCCGCGCCGGGCCAGCACCGCTGGGTGTGGGACCTGCGCGTGGAGCGGCCGGGCGAGACCGGGCGAGGCGCGGGCGCGCCGGGCGGCGGCGCGGGCATCTTCGGCGGCCCGCGCGGCAACACGGCCCTGCCGGGCCATTACACGGTGAAGCTCACCGTGAACGGCAAGGTCTACACGCAACCGCTCACGATCGAGCGCGATCCGCGGCTGGTCAAGGTACCGCGGTGA
>JAJXZZ010000268.1 GCA_021779795.1 Acidobacteriota bacterium
GCGGCTTCCCCGTCTCGGCCGGGTCCCCCTCGACGTCCAGCAGGTCGTCGATGATCTGGAACGCCAGGCCCAGGTTCTTCGCGTACGCCGTGAGCGCGCTCACCTGCTCGGCCCGCGCGCCGGCCGCGAGCGCCCCGGCGACCGCCGCCGCGACGAACAGCGCCCCGGTCTTCCACCGGTGGATCAGCTCGAGCGCCTCGAACGAGATCGACGACTCGGTGGCGAGCAGGTCCTCCACCTCCCCGCCGATCAGCCCCTCGGATCCGACGGCGTCGGCGACGAGCGCGGTCAGTTGCCGCGCGAGCGGCGGGTCGTAGTGTCGGGCGATGGTCGCAAACGCCAGGTCGAACAGGTTGAACGCCGCCATCAGGGCCATCGCCTCGCCGTGCGCCACGTGGTTCGACGGCCGGCCGCGCCGCAGGTCGGCGTTGTCGAGGGCGGGCAGGTCGTCGAGGATGAGCGACGAGGCGTGGACCAGTTCGATCGCCGCCGCGACGGG
Organism: Acidobacteriota bacterium; assembly: GCA_021779795.1. Classification (GTDB taxonomy): domain Bacteria; phylum Acidobacteriota; class Vicinamibacteria; order Vicinamibacterales; family Fen-181; genus FEN-299. Next base: position 500 of record JAJXZZ010000268.1, read on the forward strand.
CAGCGCCCGGTCGGCCGACCCGCAGACCTCGGCGGCGAGCAGCGTCAGCACGGCCCGCACCCGCTTGGAGGGCGCGAGCAGCGTGTAGCGCATGGCCCGGTGCAGCGCCTGCGGGCGCCGGCGCTCGTCGGGCGTCACCCGCTCGAGCTCGCGCTCGATGGCGCCGATGTGGCCGGCGATGAAGGGCGGCAGATCCATGTCCCGACATCTTATTACCGCGCGCCCGGTGTTCGCACCCGGATTTCGCCCTTGACCGACGGGAACCCCGACGGCAGCATATGCGCGGAGGTTCGCCGCATGTCCACCGTCCGCCGCCCGCTCGTCGCCCTCGTCGTCGCCATCGCCGCCGCCTTCCTGCTCGGCCCGGGCCTGCTGGCCCGGCAGCCCGCCCGGACCTCGCCCGCCGCGCCCGTGCACGCGAGGGCCGTCAAGCGGCTGCTCATTCGGAACGCGATGGTGATCTACGGAAACGGCAAGCCGGCGTTCGGACCGACCGACATCCTGATCCAGGACGGCCTCATCGCGCGCGTCGGCCCGTCGCGGCCGAACGACCCGCCGGCCGACGCGGTGATCGACGCCACCGGCAAGTACGTCATGCCCGGGATCGTCAACACGCACGTGCACCTGCAGGACGAGCGCGGCGGCGTGCCGCAGCCGTTCGAGTACGAGATGGCCCTCTATCTCGCCACCGGGTCCACGACGATCCGCGACATGGGGTCGGACTTCGAGAAGGCGAAGGCGTGGCGGGCCGCGAGCGCCGCGCACACGCTGGCCGCCCCCCGGATCCTGATCTACACGGCGAACTGGCGCGGGCGGGCGGGCGGCGGGCCCGAGACGCCGCAGACGGCGCGGGCCGGCGTCCGCTGGGCCAAGGAGAACGGCGCCGACGGCATCAAGTTCTTCGGCATCGACCGCGACCTGCTCGAGGCGGCGCTGGGCGAGACGCACGCGCTCGGCATGCGCAGCGCGGCGCACGTCGGCGTCGAGGAAACGACGGCGAGGGACTTCGCCGAGCTGGGCGTCACGTCGATCGAGCACTTCTACGGCATCGCCGACGCGGCGCTCGACGGCATCCAGGCGTTCCCCGCCAACCAGAACATGAACAACGAGGTGCACCGGTTCGGCCGCGCCGGCGAGCTGTACCTGCAGCCGAACCTGAACCGGGCGAAGCTCGACGACGTGCTCGACCTGATGGTCCGCAAGAACGTCTTCTGGTGCCCGACGATGGCCGCCTACGCCGCCAACCGCGACCTGGTGCGGGCGAAGAACGCCCCGTGGTTCCGCGAGTACCTGCACCCGACGATGGCCGAGTACTGGGAGCCGAACCTGCTCCACCACGGCTCGTACTTCCTCGGGTGGACCAGCATGCAGGAAGCCCGCTGGGCCAGGGACTTCCAGGCCTGGATGGGCCTGCTGCGCGAGTTCGCGAACAAGGGCGGCCTCGTCACGGTCGGCGACGACGCCGGCTTCATCTACAACCTGTACGGCTTCGGCATCGTCCGCGAGATGGAGCTGATGGAGGAGGCCGGGTTCCAGCCGCTCGAGGTGATCAGGAACGCCACGGTGAACGGCGCGAAGGCGATCGGGATGGAGGACCGGCTCGGGAAGGTCCGCGAGGGCGACATCGCCGACCTGCTCGTGGTCAACGGCAACCCGCTGGAGGACATCCACCTCCTGAACCCGTACGGCGCCGACATCGTGACGCTCGACGGGAAGCCGGTGTCGAGCTACTCGTCGCTCGTTCCCGGCGACCCGCGGATCAAGGTCGAGCGCGGCGGCGGCATCGAGTGGACGATCAAGGACGGGGTCCCCTACCACGTGCCCACGCTGATGAAGGACGTGAAGGACATGGTGGCGAAGGCGAGGGGCGAGAGAAAGTAAGAAGTAAGAAGTAAGAAGTAGGAAGTAGGAAGTAGGAAGTAGGAAGTAGGGACCGGACCATCTTGCCATCTTGCGATCGTGCGATCTTGCGATCGTGCGATCTTGCGATCGTGCGATCTTGCGATCGTGCGATCGTGCGATCGTGCGAGGTGGGACCGCTGCGGGCTGTCTCCGCGGGGGCGGCGCAGCGAGGCAGCGCGGCTGGCGGGTCTTCAGGCGACCGTGCGCCTGGACATGCCAATGGACAGCATGAGCGGGCTCCGAGCGTCTGTGCGCGCGGGGCTACTTCGTACTTCCTACTTCGTCCTTCGTACTTCGCACGATCGCACCATCGATCCGCGGCCCTTCGACTCGCCCCGAGGCGGAGCAGCCCGGACGCCCTGCAGCTTTCGCCACGCCCCTTCACCCGGCGCATGGCAGAGATAACCTGACGGGGCTGACGGATCCTGCCGGAACCCGAGATTCATCTCGTCGCCGACAGCCGCCGACAGCCGACAGCCGCCGACAGCCGACAGCCGCCGACAGCCGACCGCCGACAGCCGACAGCCGAAGTACAATACCGTCCTATGCCCCAGCCCGTTCACGACCAGATTGCCGTCGTCGATTTCGGCGGCCAGTACGCCCACCTGATCGCCACCAAGGTCCGCCGCCTCCGGGTGCTGGCCGAGATCCGCCAGCCCGAGGATCCGATCGAGATGTTTGCCGGCTACAAGGGCATCATCCTGTCGGGCAGCCCCAGCTTCTCCTCGTTCGGCGAGGACTCGGGCTACACCAAGGCGATCTACGACCTCGACATTCCGATCCTCGGCTTCTGCTTCGGCCACCAGGAGATCGCCAAGCACTACGGCGGCCAGGTGGTGCACGGCGGCCGCGAGTGGGGCCGGGCCAGCCTGCACATCGTCCACGACCACCCGCTGTTCAAGGGGCTGGCGCCGGTCGAGCCGGTGTTCATGAGCCACTACGACTCGGTGGTCAGCCTCGGCGAGGGGTTCGAGGAACTGGGCTACACGGCGCTCGGCGAGAGCGAGGGGGGCGGCCACCGGTACGCGGCCATCGGGTCGGACCGGCTGCGCCGCTACGGGTTCCAGTTCCACCCCGAGGTGGACGACACCGTCCACGGGCACGAGATGATCGCCAATTTCGTGCTGAACATCTGCGGGTGCGCGCCGTCGTGGACGATGGAGCGGTACCTCGAGGAACAGGTCGAGCGCGTCCGCGCGCAGGTCGGCGACCAGTCGGTGTTCCTGCTCGCCTCGGGGGGCGTGGACTCGACGGTCGCCGCCAAGCTGTTCGCGCTGGCGATCGGCCCCGACCGGCTGCACCTGCTGCACGTGGACAACGGGCTGATGCGCAAGGGCGAGAGCCGCGCGGTCGTCGAGACGCTGCAGTCGCTGGGCCTCGGGGCCCACATCCACTTCGTGGACGCCAGCGAGACGTTCCTGGCGGCGCTCGCCGGGGCGATCGAGCCGGAGCGAAAGCGGCAGATCATCGGCGACACGTTCGTGGAGGTGTTCGAGCGCGAGGCGCGCCGGCTCGGCATCGAAGACCATCTGCTCGGCCAGGGGACGATCTATCCCGACACGATCGAGACGGGCGGGACGAAGCGGTCGGACACGATCAAGACGCACCACAACCGGGTGCCGGTCATCGAGCGGATGATCGCGGCGGGGCGCGTGGTGGAGCCGCTCGCCGAGCTGTACAAGGTCGAGGTGCGCGAGCTGGGCGAGCAGCTGGGCATCCCCCGCGACATGATCTGGCGCCACCCGTTCCCGGGCCCCGGCCTCGGCGTGCGGCTGCTCTGCTCGAACGGGGTCGAGGACCGCGAGGCGTTCGGCGAGATCGAGCCGCCGCTGGCCGCCCTCGCCGCGCGGTACGGGCTCGAGGCGCTGGCGCTGCCGATCCGGTCGGTGGGGGTGAAGGCGGACCTGCGCGCCTACGAGCACCCGGTGATGCTGGGCGGCGCGATTGGGTGGGACCGCGTGCTCGAGGCGGCCGGGATGATCCTCAAGCAGGTGCCCGCCCTGAACCGGTGCATCTGGAACCTCGGGCCGGCGATGCCGAAGACGGCGAAGCCGGTGGCCGCCGGGATGACGCGCGAGCGGCTCGACCTGCTGCGCGAGGCGGACGCCCTCGTGATGGACGGCCTGAGGCGCCACGGCCTCTACGACGCGATCTGGCAGTGCCCGACGGTGCTCGTGCCGCTCTCGCTCGACGGCAGGGGCCGCGAGCTGGTCATCGTCCGGCCGATCGAGTCCGAGCGCGGGATGACGGCCGTTCCGGCGCCGCTGCCCGAGGCGCTGCTCGCGGAGCTCCGCGACGCCATCCTCGAGCTCGCCGGCGTGGCCGGCCTGGCCATCGACGTGACGTCGAAGCCGCCGGGCACGATCGAGTGGGAGTGAGACCGCGATGTTCGAGGAACAGGACCCGACACCCGAGCCGCCGTCTCACGGCCGCCGGACGCTGATCATCGCCGCGATCGCGGTGGCCGCCGTGGCGATCGCCGCCGCCTGGATCGTGCCGATGCTGCGCG
>JAJXZZ010000269.1 GCA_021779795.1 Acidobacteriota bacterium
TCGACGGGTGGCAGGAGATGCCGCAGGTCACCGCCGCCGCCGTGGCGGCATAGACGGGAGAGGTCAAGCGCCGGATGTCGCATTCAGACTTTTCCACCACTTGACAGACACGACCGCCTGAATCTTCTCCAGAGTGTCCTTCTGGTCCTTGCCTAGGGTGAACACGCCCCTCATCTCGGCGAAGTTCTTCTGCACGAAGTCGCGGTTCAAAACGAGCGTCTGGATCTGCCGGCCGTGGCGCCAAGTGACAGAGCAGTTGGCGTACTGCACCTCGTTCGCTATCACGCGACTTATCGTCGTCTTCCCGGTGCCGTTGGCTCCGAAGAAGTAATTGAAGTCCGACAGTCCGTCGATCCTCTCCGGCACAGGCCCGAAGGTGCCAACGTCCGCGATGGCCAGTGATTCAATCATTGCCGTGGCTAGTGCGAGGCCAAGTTGACGGGGAGGGGCACTCTCTGACGGGGAGTCTACACCGAGCTCAGCTATCAGCCCAGATCTTCATGCGGAGATCTTCGTGCAGGGTGCTGGGAGTGGGATGCACGCGAAATGCGGTCGCAGGGACGGCGGGATTGTGATGCCGCGAGGGAGGGCACAGGCTGCGCACGCGCAGATGGTGGTACGGGAGATCAGCGAGCGAAGTAGGAGAGCGGCTTCTTGTACAGGCCCGCGAAGGCGATGAGCTCCAGCGCATCGACCCGCCGCTCGCCGCTCTCGCACTTCGAGATGAACGACTGAGGCTTGCCGAGACGCTCCGCCGCTTGAACCTGTGTCAGGCCCGAATCCTTCCGCGCCTGGCGCAGGCGTGCAGCGAGTGACCGGTGCGCGTCCGTCCGTTTCGGCTGAGGTGTCACGCGCCGGAGGATATTCTAGGTTAGGATATATCCCAGTTTGGCATGGAGCGCCCCAAAGCGGAGGAACCCATGGAGCACTGGCTGGACGCGCGAGATGCTGCAGAGTTTCTGAATTGCGCTCGCCTGACGGTCCTGGAATACGCGCGTGCGGGGAGGTTGCGCGGCACGAAGGTGAAAGGACAATGGCGCTTCACACTGCGGGACGTCGAAGTGTTCGCCGAGCGGAGGGCGACCGCGGCAAGCCAAACACCCGTAATGCCAGAATCGCCGGAACCGTACATGAGCGTGAATCAGGCAGCGGCGTACTTGGCCCTCAGCACGGAGAGCGTGTACCGCGCGGCCACGACCGGCAGATTGAGGGGGAAGAAGTTCGGCCGCAACTGGCGCTTCCGGCGATCATGGCTTGACGAGTTCTTGGAAGACCCGATCAATGCCATCCCTACTACGCGGAACGCTGCGCGTGGGGCGTGAACAGGCGCGCCCCTGCTTCAGTGGGCAGCGCAGGGGGCAACGCGGGCGTCTCCGGCAGAGGTGATCTGCGCATTCATTGGGGAATCAGGCCGCTTTCCGAATGGGTGACTTTCAAATCGAGTGGGCGACTATTCTCGTAGAAGTCGCCCATCCGGAAGAAAATGATGGCGTCGCGGTACTGGCGCTTGGCCTCGAAATACTGCCGCATGGCCGGCGTGGCCTGGGCTGGAGCGGCGGGTGACGGCGCGAAGTCGGCTGAACGTGTCATGAAACTCGGATTCCAGACAGTCTACAATAGGGCGTTGTCCCGATGCTGATCCTCGCGCTCGATACGACGACGCGCTCCGGCAGCCTGGCGATCGTTCGCGACGGGCGCCTGCTCGACCTGGTCGAGGGCGACCCCGCCCGGACCCACGCCACGCGCCTCCCGGGCGCGATCCTCGACAGCCTCGCCCGCCATCATCTCACGCTCGCCGACCTGGAGCTCTACGGCGTGGCCGCCGGCCCCGGGTCGTTCACCGGCCTGCGGATCGGCCTCGCCACGGTCCAGGGCCTGGCGTTCGCGCACGGCCGCCCCGTGGTCGGGGTGTCGGCCCTCGAGGCGCTGGTCGAAGCGGCGGGGAAGCCCGACGCGGCGGGCGCGGGCCTGCGGGCGGCGTGGATGGACGCCCAGCGCGGCGAGGTCTACGGCCAGCTGTACCGCCAGACGGGCGCCGCCTGGCAGGCGCTCGGCCCCCCGGTCGTGGACAAGCCGCCGGACATGCTCGCCGCCTGGTTCGGCGCAGCGCCCGGCGAGGTGGTGGAGTTCGTCGGCGACGGCGCCGTGGCCTTCCGCGCCGAACTGGACGAGGCGCTCGGCGCGAAGGCGCGCGTCTTCGATACCGTGCCGCCCCTGGCGCCGGCCATCGCCGCGATCGCCGCGCGGGAGGCCGAGGCCGGGCGTTCCGGGCCGCCTGGCGCCGTTCGCCCGCTCTACGTCCGTCGGCCCGACGCCGAACTGGCGCGCGAGCGCCGCCGGCGGGAGAGCGCCTGATGGAGGCCGGCAAGACGCCCGACACCGCCGCGCCCGCCCCCCACGGCCCGCTCCCGCCCGGGTGGGCCGTCCGGACGCTCGAAGAGGCCGACCTCGACGAGGTGCTCGAGATCGAGCAGGCGTCGTTTGCCAACCCCTGGACGCGCGAGATGTTCCGGCAGGACATTCGCAACGTCGGCGTGGCCTACGGCTACGTGCTCCGGGCGCCCGACGGGCGCGCGGCGGCCTTCTGCACGACCTGGGTGGTGGTAGACGAACTCCACATCAACAACCTCGCCGTGCACCCGGACTACCGCAGCCGGGGGCTCGGCCGCGCGCTGCTCGAGTTCGTCCTGCGGCTGTGGTCGGAACTGGGGGCGTCGCACGCCACGCTCGAGGTGAGACGCTCCAACGAGGTCGCCATTAACCTCTATAGATCGCTTGGATTTACAGTCGCCGGCACCCGCCGGAACTACTATACCGAGCCGGTCGAGGACGCGCTGATCCTGTGGCGCGAGCGCCCCGACGCCGGGCCGGAATGGGCGGGGGGATGACCGCTTGAAACCCGGGGTACGATGTGGTAGCGTGCGTTTAGGTTCGGGTGAAGAGGCCCCGCGGGTGCAGCCTCACGCTGCAGCAATGGTCCAAGGAAGGAGGCGGAGCATGGCAGACTCACTTGACTTGAAGCCCCTGCTGCTCGAAACCGATCAGGAGTTTCGCCAACTCGCCGACAGGCACCACGAACTCGACCAGCGTCTAACCGAACTCTCCAAAAAACCGTATCTTTCGGAGCCCGAGCAAGTCGAAGAAGTCACGCTCAAGAAGCGCAAGCTACAGCTCAAGGACAAGATGGAGACGATCGTCCGGCGCTACCGTGAGCGCACGGCTCCCCCCACACCGGCGGCGAGCCTGCAACGCGGCTGACCGGCGGCGGGTCGCGGTATACGAATGCTCTGGAGAGCCGGTCCGGTGACCGGCTCTCGATGTTTCTGGCCGACTGCCCCCGGGTGCCCTTGCCGATGAAGATCGATCCAGCCGGCCTGCCGTTCGTCGCCGTGTCCGCGCTGCTGGCCGCGGCGTCGGTCGCCCTGCAGTGGTGGTGGCCGGCGGCCGCGTTCGTGCTGGGCGCCCTCGGGTTCGTCTTCTTCTTCCGGGATCCGGAGCGGCGGGCCGCGGCGGGCCCGGACGACGTCATCGCCCCGGCCGACGGCCGCGTCATGGTGGCCGGCCCGGCGTCGCCCGAGACGGCGCCGGCCGGGAGCTGGACGCAGGTCAGCATCTTCCTCTCGCCGCTGAACGTGCACGTCAACCGCGTGCCGGTGGGCGGCACGGTCACGAGGGCGGAGTACCGGCCGGGCCGTTACCTGGCGGCCTACCGGCCCGAGGCGACGGCCGAGAACGAGCGCTCGGAGGTCTGGATCGACGACGGCCGGCGCACGGTGGTGTGCCGGCAGATCACGGGCGTGCTGGTCAGGCGGGTGGTGTGCCGGGTCAAGGCCGGCGACCGCGTGCGGGCCGGCGACCGGCTGGGCGTGATGAAGTTCGGGTCGCGGATCGACCTGTTCCTCCCGGTCGGCACGCGCCTCCGCGCGGCCGTGGGCGACAGCGTCAGGGCCGGCGAGACGGTGCTGGCCGTGCTGCCCGCCGCGGCCGAGGCCAACGATCAACCGGCGACAGGCCGATGAGGAACCCGATGCCGCTTGGGGACGCCAGCGATCGACATCCCGCCGTGTTCAACCCGCTGCGGCGGCGGACCGACAGCCAGCGGCGGCGGTTCAGGCGGGGCGTCTACCTGTTGCCGAGCCTGTTCACGATCGGCAACCTGTTCTGCGGCTACGCCTGCGTGGCCTACGCCATGCGCGGCGACCTCGAGACGGCCGCGCCGCTCATCGGCTTCGCGGTCGTGCTCGACATGCTCGACGGCCGGATCGCCAGGCTGACCGGCAGCACCAGCGCCTTCGGCCGCGAGTTCGACTCGCTGGCCGACGTGGTGTCGTTCGGCATGGCGCCGGCGCTGCTCGCGTTCCGGTGGGGCCTCGAGCCGCTCGGGCGCCTCGGCTGGGCCGCGGGCTTCGTCTTCGTCTCGGCAGGCGCGATCCGGCTCGCCCGCTTCAACATCCAGGCCACCACGGACAAGCGGTACTTCGTGGGCCTGCCGATCCCGGCCGCCGCGGCCGTGCCGGCCGCCACCGTCTACCTCCTGCCCGACGGGCTCCAGGCGTATACCAGCGCGGTTCCGGCGCTGCTGCTGATGCTGGTGCCGGCCCTGCTGATGGTGAGCACGATCCGGTTCCGCAGCTTCAAGACCATCGACCTCCAGTCGCGCCGCCCGTACAAGGTCCTGCTCGCCGTCACGATCGGCTTCTTCGCGATCGCGATGCACCCGCGCTGGGCGCTGGTCGCGCTGGCCTACGGCTATCTCGCGTCGGCCTTCGTCGGCATGGCGCGGTCGCGCCTTCGCCGGCGCGGCGCCCCGGCCCCGGCCGAGGCCAAGCCCGAGGCCGGCGGCGAGGGCGCAACGCCGCCCGCACCGCCGCAGCCCTGATCCAC
>JAJXZZ010000270.1 GCA_021779795.1 Acidobacteriota bacterium
CGAGCACCCGCCCGTCTTCACCGTGGACGAGGCCGAGCGGTATTGGGCCGACATCCCGGCGGCGCACTGCAAGAACCTGTTCCTGCGCAACGCCAAGGGGACGCGCCACTACCTGGTCGTGCTCGGCCACGCCAAGAGGGCCGACCTCAAGGCGCTGTCGGCCGCGCTCGGCGACGACAAGCTGAGCTTCGCGTCGCCCGAGCGGCTGATGCGCTACCTGCGCCTGACGCCGGGGGCCGTGTCGCCGTTCGGGCTGATCCACGACTCGGCCCGCGAGGTGGTCGTCGTCCTCGACTCGGAGCTCCCGGAAACCGAACGAATCGGGTTCCATCCGAACGTCAATACGGCTACCATTACGCTGCCCACGGATGAGTTTCTCCGGTTTCTGGCCGCGAGGGGGAATGTCGTGAAGCTCGTGAAGATCTCGTAGCGCGGGACCGGGGCGAAGTAGTGGCTAGTGGCTAGTGGCTAGTGGCTAGTGGCTAGTGGCTAGTCTGTCACGCGTGATCCACTGACCACTAGCCACTAGCCACTGACACCGACTGTGAGGCCTGATTCCTGCAAGTGAGGTTCAATGTCCAAGGCCGAAACACCTGAGACCGCTGCCGCGATCCAACCCTTCGCAGGGTCGTTCTGGACCGCCAACGTCACCGAGTTGTTCGAGCGGGCCGCCTACTACTCGATGGCGAGCTTCGTCGTCATCTACCTGGGGCAGCTCGGGTTCGGCGAGTACTGGCCGTCGTTCCTGAATTCGACCGTGCTGTGGGGGCTGGTCTACTTCCTGCCGATCCTCTCGGGCACCATTGCCGACGAGATCGGGTTCCGGCGGGCGCTGCTCATCGCGTTCGTCCTGCTCGCGGCGGGCTACCTCCTGATGGGGTATCCCGTCTGGTTCGGCGGCAGCGTGCTGGCCGAGACGATCCACAAGGAAGTGACCGTCGGGTCGCGCGACGCGGTCCTGGTGGTGGCGGCCATCCTCCTCATTGGCATCGGCGGGTCGATCGTCAAGCCGTGCATCTCGGGCACCGTGCAGAAGACGGCGGGCGCGCGGACGACGCTCGGCTTCGCCATTTTCTACATGGTCATCAACATCGGGTCGCTCTTCGGGCGCGGCACCGCGTTCGTCGTGCGGAGCGGGTCGGGCGCGGGGACGATCCTGACCGTCGTCGCCATCTGCGGCCTGGCGGCGGCGCTCATCGTCGGGCTGGTGTACTGGACGACGAAGGCGAGCCGGCACCAGAAGAGCGTGGTGCTGCCGACGATCGGGTTCACCGCGATCGCGGCCGTGTCGGGCATCGCGATCGCGCGCTTCTACGGCGCGCGGGCGGCCGAGCGCGTCGGGACGCGGCCCGAGCAGCTCTCCTACATCTTCGCCGTGGCCACCGTCGCGGCGATCGTCGCCTTCTTCGTCGTGCTGCTGGCCTACCGCGAGCCGGCGGCGCAGCCGGGGACGCCGGCCAAGCCGCGGAAGTCGGTGGGGAAGATCCTGCTCGACATGGTCCTCGTCCTGAGGAGCGGGCGCTTCACCCTCTACCTGATCGTCATGACCGGGTTCTACTTCATCTACAACCAGGTCTACAACGTGCTGCCGCTGTACGTGAAGCGCGTCGTCGAGACCAACCCGGCGATGGACCTCTACACGGCGGCCAACCCGTTCGTGATCGTCTGCTTCCAGCTGGCGATCAGCAGCGCGTTCGGGAAGATCCGGCCGATCCTGTCGATGACCATCGGCACCGTGATCATCGCCCTGGCGATGCTGATCAACATCGCGCCGATCTACATGGCCGGCGGGCCGCAGGCGATCGCCGCGCACTGGCTGCCGATCGCGTCGGTGTTCATCATCATGACCGTCGCGCTCATCGCGCTCGGCGAGCTGTTCACCTCGCCGCGGATGTACGAGTACATCGGCGCGCTCGCCCCGAAGGGGCAGGAGGGGCTGTTCCTCGGGTACGCGAACCTGCCGCTGGCGCTGGGCGCGATGCTCGGGGGGCCGGTCGGGGCCTACATCTTCAACGAGGTGATGGCGAAGGGGGCGACGACGCGGCCCGACGGCCTGCTGGAGCTGGTGCCGGCGAACAACGCCGAGGGGTGGCTCATCCTGATGGGGATCGGCTTCGCCTCGGCCGCCTCGCTGTGGCTGTTCAACCTGTGGATCGAGAAGCAGACGGCGAAGCCGGCGTAGGGCAACCCTTCAGGGTTGCCTCAGGCTGTGGTAGGGCAATCCTTTAGGGTTGCCTGAGGCAAGGCTGAAGCGTTGCCCTACCGATGTCGGCCTGATCTCTCGGGCGGCGACCAGCACTCCGGGCAGGCGAGGATCTGGTCGATCGAGTACACGTCCGACCCGCAGAACTTGTATTCTCCCACCCGACTCGCGAGGCCGGCCCGCACTGGATTCTCGAGAATGTAGCGAACGACGCCGAACACGCCCTCTTCGTCCCGCAGGACGTGGTCGTAGTAACCCGTTTGCCAGAGCCGGTGCGCGGCAGACCGCCGGAACTCGAAACCGCTCCGCTGCTTGGCGTCGGAGACGCAGGTACACAGGTCCGCGTCCTCTCGTCCACCTTCGAGCAACAGGTGCAGATGGTCGGGCATGAAGCAGTACGCGAGATTCGCAAATCCGTGCCGTGCGCACGATTGGCGAAACTGCTCGAGTACCAAGCCGACCGCCGTTTCGTGGGTGAACACGGGCCGCCTCCGTTCGGTGCAAAACGTCAGGAAATACCGCTGGAAGCCGGTGTAGGGGAACCCGGGGATTCGCGGAGGGTGCATGCGATGGTAGATTCAAGCCGGATGCCAAGCGCGAGAACGCCGCGGGTAGGGCAACCCTTCAGGGTTGCCTGAGGTCCGGTAGGGCAACCCTTTAGGGTTGCCTCAGGCAAGGCTAAAGCCTTGCCCTACGGAAGCGCCTTGCCCTACGGAGGATGGCGGTAGGGCAACCCTTCAGGGTTGCCTCAGGCAAGGCTAAAGCGTTGCCCTACGGAAGCGCCTTGCCTCAGGCAAGGCTAAAGCCTTGCCCTACGGAAGCGCCTTGCCCTACCGAACGGCGCGGGGGCGAGGCCACCGCCCTCATTCCAGGTCGGCGAGCCACAGCGTCGCCTCGGCGTCCGACGGCATGCGCCAGTCGCCGCGCGGAGAGAGCGCGACCGACCCCACCTTCGGGCCGTCGGGCATCACCGACCGCTTCCACTGGTTGGCGAAGAACCGGGTGACGAAGACGCGCAGCCACTTGCGGATCGCGGCGGCGTCGTAGCGGCCGGCGAAGGCCTGCTCGGCCAGTCGCTGGATTTTCCGCGGCCGGCTTTCCCAGCGCGCGAAGTGGTAGAGGAAGAAGTCGTGCAGCTCGTACGGGCCGATGATCTCCTCGGTGCGCTGCGCGACGGCGTCGGGCGTGTCGCCCGGCAGCAGTTCGGGCGAGATGGGCGTCGCCAGGACGTCTTCGAGCACGGCCCGCGCCGAGTCGAAGGTCGGCTGCGCGGCCAGCCAGCCCACCAGGTGCCGCACCAGCGTCTTCGGCACGCCCGCGTTCACGTTGTAGTGCGAGATGTGATCGCCGTTGAACGTGTTCCAGCCGAGCGCGATCTCCGAAAGATCGCCCGTGCCGAGCACCAGGGCGCGCAACTGGTTCGCCCGGTTCATCAGCACCATCGTCCGGTAGCGCGCCTGGACGTTCTCGTAGGTGACGTCGCGCACGGCCGGGTCGTGGCCGATGTCCCGGAACTGCTGCAGGCACCCCTCGGTGATGTCGATCGTCTCGAGCGTCACGCCGCAGGCGCGGGCCAGGCGCTCGGCGTTGGCCCGGGTCCGTTCGCTCGTGCCGAAGCCGGGCATGGTGCAGGCGAGGATCGCGGTGCGCGGCAGCCCGAGCGTGTCGAACGCCCTGACCGCGACCAGCAGCGCCAGCGTGGAGTCGAGGCCGCCTGACAGCCCCACGACGACCCGCCCCAGGCCGGCGTGCGACAGGCGCTTGACGAGGCCGGCCGTCTGAATCGAGATGATCTCCCCGGTCCTCCGGTTCCGCTCCTCGTCGTCTCGGGGGATGAACGGCGCCGGGTCGATCGGGCGCCGCAGCTCGCCGCCGGGGTGGGGCGGCAGTTCCACGTCCACGACGCGCCACGCCATGGCGGGGAAGGCGCGCAGCGAGTCGCCGAAGCTCGTCGTCCGCTCGCGGTCCAGGCGCAGGTGCTCGACGTCCACGTCGGCGACGACCAGCTCGCCCTCGGGCGAAAACCGCCTCGATTCGGCCAGCATGGCGCCGTCCTCGGCCACCATCGCGTGGCCGCCGAAGACGACGTCCTGCGACGACTCGCCGACGCCGCACGAGGCGTAGGCGTACGCGCAGATGGCGCGCGCGGACTGCTGCGAGACGAGCGACCGGCGATAGTCGGCCTTGCCCACCAGCTCGTTCGAGGCCGAGAGATTGAGGATCAGCTCGGCGCCGTGCAGCACCTGGAACGAGCTGGGCGGCAGCGGGCCCCACAGGTCCTCGCAGATCTCGACGCCGATCGTCAGCTCGGGGCCGGATTGGGCGCGGAACAGCAGGTGGCTGCCGATCGGGACCCGCCGCCCGCCGAGCGACGCCTCCGCGGCCACGAGGTCGCGGGCCGAGGCGAACCACCGCTCTTCGTAGTACTCCTTGTAGCCCGGGATGTACGTCTTCGGCACGAGGCCGTGGACCTCGCCGTTCGACACGACCGCGGCCGTGTTGAAGAGGTTGCCCTCGGCGGCCAGCGGGAACCCGACGACGAGCAGGGGCCTCAGGCCGGCGGAGGCCTCGGCGAGCGCGAGCAGCGCCTCGGTTGCGCGGTCGAGCAGCAGGTGCTGGTGGAACAGGTCGCCGGCCGTGTAGGAGGTG
>JAJXZZ010000271.1 GCA_021779795.1 Acidobacteriota bacterium
GGAATCGACGTCATGGCGCTACTCCGGGATGAGGCTCCAGCCGGGGCGCAGCCGCGCCTTGTACAGGAACAGGTGGTGCAGCAGGATCTTGATCCAGTGCCCGGCCAGGCCGATCTCGCCGAACGTGAGGTGCGGGTCGCGGCCGTACTCGGGGTACTTCTCGAAGTCGGGCACGACCGGGAACACCGTCATCGAGGCCGCCGTGCCGGTGAACGGGTTGGCGCCGGCCGACGCCACGCAGGCCGCCCCCATCTCGGCCATCGAGGCCGAGCGGGTCGGCCCGTCCGCGCCCGCCATCATGTCCACGACGCTGCGCGCCACGGCCTTGCCGATGGTCGCCGACGGCATGCCGGTGCGGGGCGGCGCGGGCGCGATCGGCGCGCCCGAGGGCGTCTGCCTCGGCCGCGAGATCGCGTGCGGCGGGGCGAACGCGATGCCGGCGGCGAACAGGTTCCGGTAGGCCGGCGACTGGTAGGTGCGCGGCCAGTCGCGCGCCGACCACTGCTCGTAGGGCCTGGGCGTGTAGTCGGCGTCCACGCGCATGAACCCGTTCGGCATGAAGACGCCCGGCGTGATGTCGGCGCCCGCGCGGTCGAACGCCTTCAGCCCGACGCCGGCGAACGGCGGGAGCAGCATCGCGAAGTCGAACGCCAGCTCCTCCTGCCGCCCCTCGAGCGTCTCGTAGAACGCCCGGCCCGGCTCCACCTTCCGCACGTGCGCCCGCGTGATCCACCGGAGCCCGCGCTCGGCGAACAGCGACTCGGCGAAGATCTTGCTCGGCGTGAGGTAGCCCGCGTGCCGCAGGTGCATCCCGCCCATCCCGAAGTCGCCCAGCTCGTACTCGTTCGAGATCCAGACGATGTCGGCCTTGTCCCGCACCCCGCGGGCCCGCAGCTCGAACTCGAGGTTGACGATGTACTCGAAGGCCGCCCCCTCGCACGTGCAGGCGCCGTGGCCGGTCCCGACGAGGAACGCCTGGCGCTCGCCGCGCCGCATCCGCTCGACCCGCTCGTCGAGCGCCTGCGCCGTCCGGGCCGCGTGGCCGTCGGTGCAGACCGACAGGCTGTGGCCGTCCGGCCCGAGCCCCTCGGTCGCGCCGAAATTGAGCTTCGGCCCGGTCGCGTTGATCAGGAAGTCGTAGCGGATCTCCTCGCGCTGCCCCTCGCGGCCAGCCACCGTGGACTCCACGACGACAAAGGGCGACGGATCCTCCTCGCGCCCCTCGGGGTGGATCTCGACGGCCCGCGCCTGCCGGAATTCGATCCCGGCCCGCTCGTAGATCGGCGCGAGCGGGATCACGACCTTCTCGCGCTTCATCAGCCCGACGCCGACCCAGATGTTCGAGGGGATCCAGTTGTAGTGCGGCAGGGGGGAGACGACGGTGACCTGGTCTCCACGGGAGAGCCACTTGCGGGCGAACGCCGCCGCCGTGTGGCCCGCTACGCCAGCGCCAAGGACAACAAGTCGGCTCATGGACGGCTTCCTCCTGACGTCGGCAAAAGTGGAGTCTCGCGGTAAGATTCAAGAACTCCACTCGAGGTTACGGCTCATCATCCTCCATCGGTCGGCGGTCGGCGCGGTCTTTCCGGTCCTGGGGCCGGGGGGCTTGCCTCGCCCGGCGGCTGCGGCGCTCAGGTACGATACGCCACGGTCCGCGGCGGATCAAGGCGCGGCGCGCGCGTGAGCCCCGCCTACACGTGGTTGCGGAGCATCAGCTCGCGCGGGTGCGGGTCGAGGTAGACCTGCCCGGCCAGGTACTCGACGCCGAGCCGCCGCACGTGGTGCTTGAAGAGCGTGATGGGGACGACGAGCGGCACGAGGCCGAGGCGGTAGTCCTCGATGACGGCCAGCAGCTCGGCG
The DNA here is from genome assembly GCA_021779795.1 of Acidobacteriota bacterium. Taxonomy (GTDB): domain Bacteria; phylum Acidobacteriota; class Vicinamibacteria; order Vicinamibacterales; family Fen-181; genus FEN-299. Next base: position 1,861 of record JAJXZZ010000271.1, read on the forward strand.
CGGTCGTCGGCCTCGAGCCGCTGCTTGAAGTGGCCGAGCATGTGCATCAGCACGTTGGCGTGCTTGCGCGTCGTGGCCAGGCGCGCCAGCGCGTCCATGAAGCGCGCGCGGTACCGCGTGTCGAGGTCGGCGCGGCTCGCGCCGGAGGCGCCGGCGACGAGCCGGCCCATCTCGTAGTAGATGTCCGGTGCGTGGGCCATCAGCGTCAGCTTGTGGGCCGTGTGGAACCGCACCAGGCCGCCGACGCTCCAGCGCGTCTCGAAGAAGGCGCGCAGGCGGGCGTAGGCGAACACCCGCTCGACGAAGTTGTCGCGCAGCCGCGGGTCCGACAGCCGGCCCTCCTCCTCGACCGGCAGTTGCGGGAAGCGGGCGATCAGCGCCTCGGCGAAAAGGCCGCGCCCGCCCCTGTCCGCCGTCCCGGCGTCGGTGTAGACGCGGACGCGCTCCATGCCGCAGCTGGGCGAGTCCTTCTTGAGCACGTAGCCCGACAGCCGCTCGTCCGCCAGCGCCTCGACGCGGCGCCGGGCGAAGGCCCGCATCTCGCCGGTCAGGTCGCGGCCGGTCTTGGGCTGCACCAGGCGGACCTGGCCGTCCTTCCGCACGAGGCGCAGGGTCTCGCGCGGCGTCCCCAACCCCAGTTCCACCTCGGGGCAGACGGGCACCCACTCGACGAAGAAGCCGAAGGTGTCCACGAGGAACGAGTCGCGCTTGTGGCCGCCGTCGAACCGCACGGGCTCGCCGAGCAGGCAGGACGAGATGCCGATGCGCAGGGGGTCGGGCTGGGTCATCGCGCCGATCGTAGCACCGGGTTCAACGAGCGCCGCGCGTCTCACGTCGTGCGCCCGGCGTCCTGCGCCCGGCGAGCGATGGCGCGGAGCATCCGCGCGAAGATCACGCGGTGGATCGGCAGGAGGCCGTACCAATACAGCAGGCCGGGCACGCCCGACGCCTCGAACGTCGCCGTCTGCGTGATGCGGCAGGCCGACGTTCCGGCCGGCTCGACGTCGAACTGCAGCCACGCCCGCCCGGGCACCTTCATCTCGGCTTCCAGGCGCAGCAGGCGGTCCGGCTCGAATGCCTCGACCCGCCAGAAGTCGAGCGGCTCGCCGACGCGGATGGTCTCGGGATCGCGCCGCCCGCGGCGCATCCCGACGCCTCCGGCGAGCAGGTCCAGCGTTCCGCGCGCTTTCCAGAGCAGGTTGCAGCAGTACCAGCCGGTGTCGCCGCCGATGCGGCGAACCGGGGCGAACGCGGCCGCCGGGCTCGCGGCGACCGTTCTCGCGCGGACGTCCGAGAACCTGCGGGCCGGCGCGATGTCGCGGCTGCCGCCGGCCACGCCGGAGGAACGCGCGTCCGACCAGCGCGACGCGCCGCGCGGGCTGTCCGCCGACGCGATGGCCCGGGCAATCGCCTCGGGCAGGCCGCGCGGCCGGACGCCGAACACCGAACGCGCGTCGGGGCTGCGGACGACCGTCGCGTTCCGGATGCTGCCGATGAGCTTCCGGCCGACGCGCGCGTAGAGCGGCGTGACCAGCCCCAGCCAGAGGCTCGACAGGTGCGGCGTCAGCAGCGGCACGGGAATCATGAGGCGACGAAGGCCGCGCTGCCTCGCGTACTCCCTCATGATGCCGCCGTACGACACGACGTCGGGGCCGCCGATCTCGAACACCCGCGACTCGGTGCCCGGCAGGTCCAGCGCCTCCACGAGATACGCCACCAGGTCGTCGATGGCAATCGGCTGCGCCTCGATGGCGACCCAGCGCGGGCAGATCATGACCGGCAGCCGCTCGGTCAGCGCCCGGATCATCTCGAACGAGAGGCTGCCCGAGCCGATGACGATCGAGGCGCGGAACTCGACCACCGGCACACCGCTCGCGCGGAGGATCTCGCCGGTCTCCTGCCGGCTCCGGAGGTGGGGCGACAGGCCCGCGGCCGTGTCGCCGAGCCCGCCGAGATAGATGATGCGGCGCACGCCGGCCCGGCGCGCGGCCTGCCCGAACGCCCGGGCGGCCTGGCGATCGATTTCGGCAAAGTCTCCGCGGGCCCCCATCGAGTGGACCAGGTAATAGGCCGCGTCGACGCCGGCCAGGGCCCGGTCGAGTGACGCCGGGTCCAGGGCGTCGGCCTGCACGACCTCGGTGGTGTCGGCCACGCGCCCCTTCAGCCGCTCGGGGCGCCTGGCGATGGCCCGCACGCGCACGTCCCGCTGCTCGAGGGAGGGAATCAGCCGCCCGCCGACGTAACCCGTGCCGCCGGTGACGAGGACGCTGACGGCCATCGGTCCCGCCTCCCTTCCAGAGCACTCTTCCGGGCATCACGGGCAGGGTCAGGATAAGATAGACCCGTGGCCTTCGACGAACGCGCGTTCTTCACCGAGAAACCCGAGACCCGGCCCGCCCGCTACCAGTGCCCGAGGTGCCGCCGCCCCGCCGACTACAGCATCCGGTGGGTGCGGCGCGTCAAGCGGGACCGGCCGCCGGCGGGCGGGGACGAAACCGACCGGGCCAGGTTCGCGAAGCTCCGCGACTACCTGCTCCGCGTCGACGACGAGGTGGTGTGCCCGGCGTGCGGGAAGAAGTTCGAGATCCCGTCGCAGCACTCGCTGCTGTTCACCGATCAGCTGGAGGGCCTGCCCGACGCCGACGAGCTCGAGCGCGAGATCGCCGCGGCCTCGGGCCAGCCGGCGCCGGCGCCCGAGGCGAAGCCGGCGCTGCCGCCCCGCTTCACGCGCAAGTCCACCGGCTGGAAGTAGCGCCGGCCGTCGCGGCTCAGCGCTCCCGGTTCACGTGGGGATCGGGAGGGGAAGCGGCTTTCCCGGCCTGGCGGGCGATGAGCCGCAGCGTCTCCCGGCGCTGGCCGCCTTCCAGTTCGCGCTCCAGGTTCTCGAGCGCCACGCGCACGACGTCCCGGTGGTGCACCTCCACGCCGACCTCCGACACCGCGTCCAGCCAGAGATGGTGGATCAGGTCGAGGTCCTGGT
>JAJXZZ010000272.1 GCA_021779795.1 Acidobacteriota bacterium
ACAGCGACAGCAGCACGGCCGCATCGCCCAGCAGGACCGCCGGGCGCGGCCGAGCGCCGTCGCCGTCGTTCAGGATCGCGGCCAGGCGCTCCAGGTTCTGGACGTTCTCCTGCCTGATGGCATCCAGCCGGCCGGCCACCTCGCAGCCGGGCGTGGCCGCAGTGCGCCGCTCGAACTCCGCGGCGCCGAGCGCCTCGCGCGCCACCGCGAGGCCGGGGGTGACGAACGCCTCCGCGAGCCCCGCGCACCAGCAATCCGTGCAGTGCTCGATCACCTCGCCCGCAACTGCCGCACCATTGCGCACGACGCGCGCGGCGCGGCGAACCTGTTCCAGGGCGGTCGTTGCTGGCGTTGCGTTCATGGCCTGCGTCGTGAATCTAGTCGGCCCCAACTGTATTGTCAAACCCGCCTCAGCCCCAGGCGCGTCCCACTATCGATCGCCCACCACCGGCCGTTCGTCCGATTGCTCGACGCTCGCCTTGATCTCGCGCCGCTTCTCCTCGCTCATCTGCCTCGCGCGCGCGGAGAGCCCCAGGCGGCGGACCGCCACGATCGCCACGACCTCCACCACCGCCAGGGTGATTGCGAGCGACGAACTCTTGGCCAGCGCCACCCACAGCGCCATCCCGCACGAGAGCACGACGAAGACGTAGATCATCCGCACCACGCGCACGCGGCTGCCGGCCCACTCCTGCAACAGGTGGTGGAGGTGGTTGCGATCCGCCAGGAACATGCCGAAGAAGCGCCCGAGCAGGTGGCTCTTCGGGCTGTCGAGAAAGCGAACGGCCATCACCAGCAGCGTGTCGATCACCGGCAGTCCGAGCGCGAGGAGCGGCACCAGGATCGCCACCGCCGCCGGCGACTTGATCGAGGAGTGCAGGCTGGTCGCGGCCAGCAGGAACCCCAGCGCGAGCGAGCCAGAGTCGCCCAAGAAAACCTTAGCCGGCGCCCAGTTGTGCCGCAGGAATCCCATGCACGCCCCGACGATGCCACCCATGAGCACCACCGTGAAGTAGTTCTGCTGCATCGCGCCGTACACCATGAAGCTGCCCGCGATGATGGCGATCACCCCCCCGGCCAGACCGTCGAGCCCGTCGATGAGGTTAACGGCGTTGGTGACGCCAACCACCCACACGACGCTGACCACGGCGCCGAGCACGCCCAGGTCCAGGTCGATCCGGCCCGGCAGGCCCAGAGTCGAAAAGCGCCACCCCACGCCGACGATGAGCACGGCGGCCGCCGTCTCCACGACGAACTTGTGCAGCACGCCGACGCCGATCAGGTCGTCCACCAGACCGACCGCGAACACCATCGCAACGCCGAGCGCCAGCGCCGCGAGGTCGGTCTTGGCCACCCGCGCGCCCCACTCGCCCCACTTGACGAGCGCCACCGTCCCGACGCCGAACAGCAGGCCCACCGCCACCGCGAAACCGCCCAGGCGCGGCACGGCCTCCGCATGGGCGTGCCGCCCGCCCGGGTAGTCGAGCGCCCGCATCGCCGGCGCCACGCGCACCGTGATTGGCACCATGAAGTTGGTGCCCACACCGGCGATTACCGCCGCCACGAACCCGGCGACCAAGACCTCGATCATCGCTGCCTCATTCCCCCAGTTCGACCGACATTATCCCCCATCGCAACCGTGTGTTGCTTATAGAGGTCGTTGCCTGTGTTTTGGTTATGGAGATCGTCGTTGCCTATGCGTTGTTGCTTGTGTGTCGTTGCCTGTGTGTTGGTAGTAAGGCACGCAGCCACGCCGCAGGCGGGGCGGAGTGCCGTGCCCCTCCGCGCCCCGAGCGCTAAAGTCGGTAGCACGGCCGTTGCGAGCAACGGCCGCTACATGCCGCCACGTTCGCGGCGCGGCCGATTTGCCAGTGCCAATCGCACTTGCCATGGCCGACGTAGCGGCCTTTGCTTGCAAAGGCCGGCCCCTTGACCACGGCCGATCAGCGCTCACAACCCCAGCACGGCCGTTGCGAGCAACGGCCGCTACGTTCGTCTCGCGACGGTATCGAGAACGGCGAGCATTCTTGCGGCGAGCCGGCGCCGGTCGCACTCGGCCGCCGCGAACCGGCGTCCAGCCTCGCCAAGGCGGCTGCGGAGGGCTTCATCGTCCACCAATTTCCCGATTGCTGCTGCCAGTTCCTCGGCGCTCTCGGGCGTGATGGCTATCCCCGCGCCCGCCCGTTCCAGCGTCTCCCTGGCCTCGCCCGCAACCCCTAGGACGATCGCCTTCCCCGCGCCCATCGCTTCGAACATCTTCGAGGGCAGCACCGTCAGGAAGAGGTCGGACCGTATCAGCAGGACGAGCGCGATGTCGCTCGCCGCCATGATGTCGCGGGCCTTTTCGTGCGGTACCAGCCCGGTGAACACAACGTTGGCATGGCCACCCTTGCGGTGTTCCTCCTGGAGCCGCGCCAGCTCGGCGCCGTCTCCGACCACAATCAGGCGCACGTGCGGATGCGCCCAAGCAAGCATCTGCGCGGCTTCCAGAACGGTCCCGATGCTGTGCGCCATCCCGACGGTCCCGATGTAGCTGACGACCAGGTCCCCAGGGGCCAAAGCCAGCTCCCATCGTGCATCAGCGGCCCGGCCACCTGCCCAGAACTCGAGGTCCACGCCGTTGGGGACGAAGACCAGCTTGGAGGCCGCGATCCCACGCCGCTCGAGGTTCGCGATGAACGAGCGCGTCAGGCAGACGACGCGTGCGGCTGATCGGTACAGGCGAAGCTCGAGTCTCTCGATGAGCCGCAGCGCCACCGACCGGCGCAGCGCCCCAACGGCGGCGACCGACTCGGGCCACAGGTCGCGCAGCTCGAAGACCCACGGCGTTCGCTTCAGGCTGCCCGCCAGCCATCCCGCCACCGCGCAAAAGAACTGCGGGGAGGTCGCGACGACCACGTCGAACCGGCCCAGCCGGAGCGCCCGCCAGAGCGCGCTCGGCACGAACGAGACGTAGTTCAGCGTCCGCTTGATCACGCCCTGGTTGGCGGCCAGGTACGTCCACACCCGGTGGACGCTGATCCCGTCGGCCTCCTCTCGCAGGTACCAGCGCCGGCGGTAGCCGGGGAACGGCACGCCCCGCGGATGGCTGGGGATGCACGTCACGACGTGCACCTCGTGCCCCGCCTGCACCCACTCGCGGCAGTGCTCGAACGTGCGGTTGGCGGGCGCGTTGACCTCCGGCGGGAAGTAGTGAGAAAGGAAGAGAATCCTCACGGCGACAGCTCGATGGTCGTCGTGAACGACGTCTCGTCGGTGAAGCTCACCGTTCCGACCAGGGTCCTTCTCGCAACCTCCACGTTGAGCGCAGGGTGGTAGGGCGTCTCCTCGACGCGCCACGCCGCCGCTCCCAGGCGCACCCTGCCAACGACGGCCGGGCCACGCCTCAGCTCGCCCGCCCCTCCAGCCAGCCGCGCCTCGACGCCGGGCGCGAGGTGCAACCGCACCGTGGCTTCGTGACGCCCACGGCAGGCGAGCCGATCCACGATATCAACCGCGCCAACACCCACCCGGATGCGGCGCTGGTGCCGGAGGCGCCGACCGCCATCGAGACGAGTCCGGTAGGCGCCCTCCAGCACCGTCTCGGCGCCCTCTGCTCGTCGGTCGGCCATCTCGACCGCCGGACGCGCGCCACAACGGAAGGAGCCCCACAGTTCGGCCTGGTCGAGCCCGTCGACCTGCACCGTGCCGTGCGCCGAGGTGCCGCGATCGTACGCACGGGTCGGCCCAGGCGCGTACGTGGTCACCCCCGTGTCGGTGAAGAGCCTCTGCCCGCCCGCAGACAGCTCGAACCCGAGCGTGTCGGCGTGGCCGTGTCCGGGTTGATGATCGGGCCCGATCGGGCCGGCGTCGAAGACCAGGTAGAAACCGCCCGCTCCACGAACGACCAGGTAGCCGGCGGCGGGCAGTGAATCGCCACCAGGGTTGCCGGCCTCGGCCGCGGCCGGGAAGCGTTCCTTCAACTCGGCCAGACGGGGCGCCACCCCGAACGCACAGTCATTCAAGAGCGCGAACTCCCCGTCCGGGTGGACGAGCGCTCCGAGACCCGCGAGGAGCCGCCTTCCCGCTTCCGCTGCGGCCCGGCGCACCTCGTTCGCGAGCGTCGAGGTGCGGCGTGAGGCCACGGCCTGCAGCCGCAGCAGCGCCTCGGCCACGAGCGCCTGGTACATGGGCGAACGTTCGTCGTGCGAGCCGTCGACGAGGACCTGCTCCGCGAGCTGCGACTTGAGCAGCGCCGCCCCGCGCGCCAGCCACGCCTCGCTCCCGGGCCCCTCGAGCGACGTGCCGGCCCAGCACAACGAGATGGCGTTCTCGAGGAGGTGATTCCCCATCAGGTGGTACTCGGGGCGTGAGGCCAGCGCCGCGGCCTGGTGTGCCACGCTGCCCACGATTCTGGCCCGCCCCTCCCCGTCTATGGCCGGATGCGTCACCAGCCACTCAATCCACTCGCGCAGCCGCAGGGAGATTGGGTAAGGATCCCAGCCCGGCGAGGAGCCAGGCGGGTTCGCGTCGATCCAGTCCATGATCAGCGCGAGGCCTTGATCTGCCGGCATGGCCCACAGGTAGCGGAAATAGTGCAGCGTGTACACCCACAGGTCGCTCGCCGCTGCGGGACGCCAGCGGTCCGCTCCTTCGAAGGCGACTCGCTGGTTGAGCAGGGTGAACGAGCGCCCGTCGGAACGCCCGGCCTCGCCTCCGGCCGGCGCCTGCGCCCCGGCCCCAACTCGCAGCGCCCACCCCGATGGAGCGGGAGCCGGCGGCAGCGGTCGCAGCCCCCGCGTCAAGCGGTCAACCACTTGCCCTGCCCGCAGGTGCGC
>JAJXZZ010000273.1 GCA_021779795.1 Acidobacteriota bacterium
CGGCCGGCGTCCTGCGTCGCTGCGTGCTCCTTCCGCCAGAGGAACTCCTCGTACCGCCCCGGGAAGCTGTGCGCCTCTCCGCCGCCGACCTCGACGATCCGGTTGGCGAGCTTCTCGACGAAGTACCGGTCGTGCGAGACGAAGATCAGCGTGCCGCCGAAGTCCTCGAGCGCGTCGAGCAGCACGTCCTTCGAGTCGAGGTCGAGGTGGTTGGTCGGCTCGTCGAGCAGCAGCGTGTTCGAGGGGCGCAGCAGCATCCGCGCCACCGCCAGCCGGGTCCGCTCGCCGCCCGACAGCACGCCCACCTTCTTGTAGATGTCGTCGCCCGAGAACAGGAACCCGCCGAGGATGTTCCGGATCGCGGGCACCATCTGGTTGGGCGAGCCGGCCTCGAGCGTCTCGTACACGGTCAGCGTCGGGTCGAGGCGCGTCGCCTCGTCCTGCGCGAAGTACTGCATGACCACCTGGTGGCCTTCGTGGCGCTCGCCCGAGTCGGGGGCCTCGACGCCGGCCAGCATCCGCATCAGCGTGGACTTGCCCATGCCGTTGGGGCCGACGATGGCGATGCGGTCGCCGCGCTCGATGTGCAGGCTGGCGCGGCGGAACACGACGTGGTCGCCGTAGGCCTTGTGCGCGTGCTTGATCTCGAGCGCCACCCGGCCGCTCTTCACCGAGGCCGGGAACGAGAAGTGCACGCGCTTGCGCTCGGGCGGCACCTCGATGGGGACCACCTTCTCGAGCATCTTGATCCGGCTCTGCACCTGGGCGGCCTTGGTCGCCTGGTAGCGGAACCGGTCGATGAACATCTTCATCCGCGCGATGTCTTCGTCCTGCTGGCGCTTGGCCTCGCGGACCCGCTCGAGCCGGGCCTGGCTCTCCTGGAGGTAGTAGCTGTAGTTGCCCGCGTAGTCGGTGAGCGTGCGCAGGTAGACCTCGGCGATCCGCGTGACCACGGCGTCGAGGAAGTAGCGGTCGTGCGAGACGAGGATGACGGCGTGCGGGTAGTCGTGCAGGTACGCCTCGAGCCAGTTGCGCGCCTCGAGGTCGAGGTGGTTGGTGGGCTCGTCGAGCAGCAGCAGGTTCGGGCGGGCCAGCAGCAGCTTGGCCAGCGCGATCCGCATCTGCCAGCCGCCCGAGAACGTCTCGGCCGGCCGTTCGAAGTCGGCCTGCGTGAAGCCGAGGCCCCGCAGCACGGTGGCGATCTTGAGGTCGATGCTGTAGCCGTCGTGCAGGCGGAACCGGTCCTGCAGGTCGGCGTAGCGCGCGAGCATCTGCTCGTGCTCGGCGTCGGGCACGTCGGGGTGGCCCAGCCGATCCTCGATCGCGTGCATCTCGGCCTTGACCGCCATCAGCGGCTCGAAGGCGAGCAGGGCCTCCTCGTAGACCGTCCGCCCCGAGTGCGAGAGGCCGTCCTGCGGCAGGTAGCCGACCGTCACGTCGGCCGGCTTGACCACGCTGCCTTCGTCGGACTCCTCGAGGCCGGCGAAGATCTTGAGCAGCGTGGTCTTGCCCGAGCCGTTCGCGCCGCACAGGCCGACACGCTCGCCGTCGGAAATCTGCCAGGTGACGCGGTCGAAGATCACCCGGTCGCCGAAAGACTTGGTCAGGGAGGAGATCTGGATCATCCGCGCGACGGCTGGCCCCGTGAGAGTTGACCGAAACCCTCATACTAGCACACGGGACCGGCCCCTCCCGGCGGGCGCCAGGCCCGGCCGCGGAGGCCAGCCCGGCCGGCCCCTGGGACCCGCCCCGGCCGGGGTGTCTATAATGGGTTCCAGATACCAGGGCAGACCAGCCGGGCGGCTCCGCCGTCTAATTCAACAGGGCAGGGGCCGGCCTGCCGCTCTGTCGTCTCGGGTCATCGACCCGTGTGCGGTGTCGGGGAGGACGTCCTGCAGGATCTGGCTCTCCTGGTCGGGCTGACCGACGAGGAACTCGTGTCGCGGTCGCTCGGTGGCGACACCGAGAGCTTCAACCAGCTCATCAAGCGCTGGGAGAAGCCGATCTACGCGCTCGCCTACCGGACGATCGGCCGCGAGGACGACGCCCGCGACGTCGTCCAGGAGACGTTTCTCCGGGCCTTTCGCGGGCTGGGCGGGTTCAGGGGGCAGGCCAAGTTCTCGTCGTGGCTCTACCGGATCACCCTGAACCTGTGCCGCGACTGGATCCGGCGGCAGCGGCGGACTCCCGTGGTCCTGGCGCCCGACGGCGTGGACCTGGTGGAGCTGGCCGGCGAGGGCGAAGGGGTCGAGAGCCTCGACGACAAGGTCGCCCGGAAGGACTTGAGCGAGGCCGTGGCGCGCGCGATGAAGCTGCTGCCCGAGGAGCAGCGGGCGGCGATCGTGCTGAAGGAATATCACGGCCTGACGTTCCAGGAGATCGCGGAGTTGCTGGGATGCCCGCTGAGCACGGTGAAGACGCGGCTCTACCAGGGACTGACCGTCCTTCGGAAGGAGCTCGAACGCAACGGGATTCAGTCGGCGGCGAGGATGGTATGAGCTTCTGTTGCACGGACAAGGACACGCTGATCGCTTTTCTCTACGGCGAGTGCGACGACGCGACGAGCGCCGCCGTGAACGCCCACGTGGCGGATTGCCCGGCCTGTGCCGACGAAGTGCGCGGGTTCGCCCGGGTGCGGGAGACGCTGTCGCAGTGGGCGCCGCCCGACCGCGTGGGCGGGTTCCGCCTGGTGCGCGACGAGCCGGCCGTGCCGGCCCGGGCGGCGACGGTGCTGCGGCCGGCCCGGTGGTGGCAGGGCCCGCTGCCCGTGCTGGGCCGGGTGGCGGCCGCCATCCTGCTGTTCGCCGGCGGCGCCGCGATGGCCAACCTCGACATCCACTACGACCAGAACGGCCTCTCCGTGCGCACCGGCTGGCAGCAGGCCGCCTGGTCGCCCTCGCCGGCGGCGACCGGCGCGGTGTCGATGGCCGACTACGAGCTGCCGTCCGCGCCCGAGACCTCGGCGATGGCGCCGACCACCGTCTCGACCCCCACGGCCGGCACCCCGTGGCGCCTGGAGATGGCCGCGCTCGAGCGCAACCTGCGCGAGGAGTTCCACCGCCAGCTGGCCGCCGCGCGGGCGTCCTCGTCCGGCATCGCGCCGACGCGCGTGTCGTTCGAGACCGACACCGGCGAGGCGAGGCTGATGGCGCAGGTGCACGCGCTCATCGACGAGAGCGACCGCCGCCAGCAGCTCGAGATGTCGTACCGCATCAACCAGCTCGAGCACGACATGCAGGCGCAGCGGACGGCCGACGTCATCCGCGGGCGGCAGTCGTTCGGCCAGCTGGGCGCGACCCCGGTCTACCTGCCGGAGCAGCGGCAGATGATGAACTACATCCGCCTGAACCCCGTGACGCTCAAGAAGTAGGCGCGCCGCCGCGCGCGCGGGGAGCCGGCGGGTGCGAACCGGTATCCAACCGAGCAGGAGTAGAATGGCGCCTATGACTCGCAACCGCCTCGTCCTGCCGCTGGCGCTGGGTGTGGTCGCCAGCCTCGCGCTCTCCGCCTGCACCACCCGCCACGTGGACCTCAAGAAGGCGCTCCAGGTGACCGATGTCGGCACCGGGTATTTCGACGCCGGCATCGTGGAGGGCAACAAGAACAAGATCGTGCCGACGATCACGCTGCAGCTGAAGAACGTCAGCAACGAGCCGGTTGACAGCGTGCAGCTCATCGCGAAGTTCAACCGGATCGGTGAGACCGAGGAGTGGGGCTCGGCGCCCTACGTGCAGGCCATCGGCACCACCGCGCTCGCGCCGGGCCAGTCGACCAAGCCGGTCGTGATGCGGTGCGACCGCGGCTACACGGGCGAGCAGCCGCGCGAGGAGATGCTGCACCACAGCCAGTTCGTGGACGTCCGCGTCGAGTTGTTCGGCAAGTACCGCGCGGAAGGCTGGGTCAAGCTGGGCGAATACAAGATTGCCAGGGACTTGCTGACGCAGTAGCCGGTCGATCCGCGGATGGTCCTGCCGGCGTCACGGGTGATTGAGTGGTCGGCCGCGGCTCGAGCCGTCGAGCGGCGCCGACCACTTGCCGTGTACGCCGGTCGCTGCACCCGCCCGGCGTCAGTCGACGGGCGCGTGGATCATCGGGACGAACACCACCGGCGCGACGGTCCTGGTCCGCGTGCCGCCGTCGGCGAGCTTCTCGACGACCTGCAGCTGCTGCTCGTACCGGGGGCCGACCGGGATGACGAGCCGGCCGCCCGGGGCGAGCTCGTCGAGGAGCGCGCGCGGCACCTCGTCGGGCGCCGCCGTGACCAGGACGATGTCGAAGGGGGACTCGGCGGGGAGGCCGCCGTAGCCGTCGGCGCGCAGCACGGTGACGTTCGCGCAGCCGAGGCCGCGCAGCCGCTCGGCGGCCTGGCCGGCGAGGTCGGCGTTGACCTCGAGCGTGAACACGCGGGCGACCAGGCGCGAGAGGACGGCCGCCTGGTAGCCCGAGCCGGCGCCGACCTCCAGCGCGCGGGCCGTCGGGGAAGGGCGCGCCAGCTCGGTCATCAGGGCCACGATGAACGGCTGGGAGATCGTCTGGCCGTGGCCGATGGGCAGCGGGTAGTCGGCGTAGGCGCTGGCCCGGAGTTCGGCGGGCACGAACAGGTGGCGGGGCACCTGCCTCATGGCCGCGACGATGGCCGGGTCGCGCACGCCGCGCGAGACGATCTGCTCGTCGACCATCCGGTCGCGCGCCTCGCGGCTGGCCTCGTCGTCGGCCGCGCCGGCGCCCGCGGCAGGGGCGCCGGGCCCGGCAGCCGGCG
>JAJXZZ010000274.1 GCA_021779795.1 Acidobacteriota bacterium
ACCCGGCCAGCGGCCTGGTGACCGCGCTCGAGCCGGTCATGCGCGCCTGCTCCGGCGTGTGGATCGCGCACGGCAGCGGGTCGGCCGACCGCGACGTCGTCGACCGGCGCGACCACATCCGCGTGCCGCCGGGCGAGGAGTCGTACCTGCTCCGGCGGATCTGGCTCACCGCCGAGGAGGAGCAGGGCTACTACTACGGCTTCTCGAACGAGGGGATCTGGCCGCTGTGCCACATCGCGCACACGCGCCCGGTGTTCCGCGAGGCCGACTGGCGCGCCTACCGGGCGGTCAACGAGCGGTTCGCCGACGCGATCACCTCCGAGGTGGACTCCGACGACCCGATCGTCTTCGTCCAGGACTACCACTTCGCCCTGCTGCCGCGGCTGGTGCGCGAGCGGCTGCCGCGCTCGACCGTGCTGACCTTCTGGCACATCCCGTGGCCGAGCTCCGACCTGTTCGGCATCTGCCCGTGGCGCGACGAGCTGCTCAAGGGCCTGCTCGGCAGCAGCATCCTGGGCTTCCACATCCCGCGCCACTGCAACAACTTCCTCGACACCGTGGACCGGTTCCTCGAGGCGCGGATCGACCGCGAGCAGAACGCCGTCGTGCACCAGCGGCAGTGGACGCTGGTCCGGCCCTACCCGATCTCGATCGAGTGGCCCAACGCCTGGGCCCGCGGCGCCCCGCCCGTGGAGCGCTGCCGGGCCGACGTGTTCGCCGAGCTGAACCTCCCGCCCGACGCGCTGCTCGGCGTCGGCGTGGACCGGCTCGACTACACCAAGGGGATCGAGGAGCGGCTGCTCGCGGTGGAGGTGCTGCTCGAGCGGTACCCGCAGTTCCAGGGGCGCTTCACGTTCGTCGAGCTGGGCGCGCCGAGCCGCACCCACATCCCCCGGTACCAGGAACTGAACGACCGGGTGGAGGCGGTGGCCGCGCGCATCAACGGGCAGTTCGCCTCGGGCGCCTACCGCCCGGTGGTCCTGCTGCGGGCGCACCACGAGCCGGAGCGCGTGTTCCGGTTCTACCGGGCCGCCGACCTCTGCTACATCAGCAGCCTCCACGACGGCATGAACCTGGTGGCCAAGGAGTTCGTGGCGGCCCGGGACGACGAGCGCGGCGTGCTCGTCCTCAGCCTCTTCACCGGCGCCGCCCGCGAGCTGACCGAGGCCCTGATCGTCAACCCGTACGACTTCGGCGAGGCGGGCGACGCGATGGCGCGGGCGCTCGCCATGCCGCCGCAGGAGCAGCAGGAGCGGATGCGCTCCATGCGCGCCTTCGTCGCCGAGTTCAACGTCTACCGGTGGGCCGGGCGGATGCTGGTCGACGCGGCGCGCGTGCGGCGCCGCGAGCGGCTCTCCGGGCGCCTCAGCCGGTCCTGGCTCGAGACCGAGCCCCTCGGCCAATGAAGCACATCCTCGCCCTGGCCAACCGCGACGTCCTCCGGCAGTTCGCCTGTTCGCGCGTCCTGCTGGCGTTCGACTTCGACGGGACGCTGGCCCCGATCGTCGATCGCCCCGACCGCGCCGCGATGCGCCCGGCGACGCGCGCGCTGCTGCAGGAGGTGGCCGCGCGCTACCGGTGCGTCGTCATCTCGGGGCGGGCCCGCGACGACGTCCGGCAGCGCGTGGCCGGCGTCGGGGCGGTCGAGGTGATCGGCAACCACGGCATCGAGCCGTGGCAGTCCTCCGAGCGGCGCCTGCGGGCGGTGCGCCGGTGGCAGCCGCTGCTGGTCCGCCGGCTCGCCGGCCTCGCGGGGGTGGAGATCGAGGACAAGGTCTACTCGCTCGCCGTCCACTACCGGCGGTCGCGCGAGAAGAAGAAGGCCCGCGAGGCGGTCCGCCTGGCCGCCGCCACGCTCGGCGACGTGCGCCTCATCCCGGGCAAGCAGGTGGTCAACCTGCTGCCCTTCGACGCGCCGCACAAGGGCATGGCCCTCGAGAAGGCCCGGGCCCGCTTCGGCTGCGACACGGCCATCTACGTCGGCGACGACGAGACCGACGAGGACGTGTTCGCGCTCGACCAGCCGGGGCGGCTGCTGTCGATCCGCGTCGGGCGCAGACTGCGGTCGGCGGCCCCCTACTACCTGCGCAACCAGGCCGAGGTCGACCGGCTGCTCCGCGTCCTCCTGATCGAGGCGCGGAAGACGGCGGCGCGGGTGCCCGGGGAGGGCGTGGCGTGAGGCGCGGGGACCGGGCGGACGAGCCGGCGGCGCTCCCGCCGCTCGGAAGCGACATCGAGTTCATGCGGCTCATCTGGGCCGTCGAGCACGGCCTCGAGAGCGCCTCCAAGCGCCTGGCGGCGGCGTCGGGCGTCACCGAGCCGCAGCGCCTCGTGCTGCACATCGCCGGCCGCTTTCCCGGCGTGTCGGCGGGGCAGCTGGCCCGGGCGCTGCACATCCACCCCAGCACCCTCACCGGCGTCGTGCGCCGGCTCGAGCGCCGCCGCCTGATCACGCGGCGGCCGGATCCCCGCGACCGGCGCCGGGCCGCGTTCGGCCTCACGCCGGCGGGGCGGCAGCTCGACGCCTCCCTGCTCGGCGCGGTCGAGCCGCGGATCGGGCAGGCCCTGGCCGACATCCCCCAGCACGAGATCCAGGTCGTCGAGCGGGTGCTGAGGGGGCTGGCCGAGCGCCTCGGCGTCGCGGGCCGCTGACCGCCGCGGCGGGCGGTGGGGTAGGATGGAAGCGTTCGCGAGGAGGACCGCGATGGCCCGAGTGACGCCGCGCCTGGTCGAGACCGCCTACTTCCTGCTGCGGATGATGACGGGGCTGCTGTTCGCCGAGCACGGCGTGCAGAAGACGTTCGGCCTGCTCGGCGGGGCGCGCGTGCCGCTCCCGTCGGAGCTGGGCCTGGCCGGCCTCATCGAGCTGGCCGCGGGCGCGATGATCGCCGCGGGCGTGTACCCGCGCTGGGCGGCGCTGCTGGCCGCGGGCGAGATGGCCGTGGCCTACCTCACCGTCCACGCGCGGCTCGGGTTCTGGCCGGTCGGCAACCACGGCGAACTCGCCGTGCTCTACTTCTTCGTGTTCCTCTTCATCGCCGCGCGCGGCGGCGGCCAGCTCTCGCTGACGCGCGACTGACCGCCGCTCCGGCCGCCCCGCCTGTCGCCCCGGCCGGGTTGCCGCGCTACAATGTGCGGCCATGACCCGACCCACACTCGCCCTGACCTGCCTGGCGGCGGCGTCCGTCGTCGCCCTGCTGTCCGCCCAGGCCAAGAAGCCGGCCGCGCCGCCCAAGGCCCCGGCCCCGTTCACGGTCGTCGAGGCGACGATCCCCGAGATGCGCGCCGCCATGGAGCAGGGGCGCGTCACCTCGAAAGAGCTGGTGCGCCAGAGCCTCGAGCGGATCGCGACCTACGAGAAGGTGCTCAACGCCACGATCGCCGTCAACCCGCGCGCGATCGAGGAGGCCGAGGCGCTCGACGCCGAGCGCGCGCGCGGCAAGGTCCGCGGCCCGCTGCACGGCATCCCCGTGGCGCTCAAGGACAACATTCAGACCACCGACATGCCGACCACCGGCGGGGCGCTGGCCTTCATCGGGTTCGTGCCCCCCGGCGAGGCGACGCTGACGACGAACCTGCGCGAGGCCGGCGCGGTCATCATCGCCAAGACGGTCATGACCGAGCTGGCGAACTGGGTGGCCGTCGGCATGCCCACCAACTACAGCGCGGTCGGCGGCTACGGCAGGAACCCCTACGACCCGCGCCTCGACCCGCGCGAGACGGCGGACGGCCGGCCGGTGCTGGCCACCGGCGGGTCCAGCTCGGGCATCGGGACCGCCGCCAGCTTCTGGGCCGCCAACGTGGGCACCGAGACGTCGGGATCGATCCTGAGCCCGTCGAACCAGAACATGCTGGTCGGGATCAAGCCGACCGTCGGCCTCATCAGCCGCTACGGCGTCATCCCCATCACGGCCGACCAGGACACGCCGGGGCCGATGGCGCGCACCGTCACGGACGCCGCGATCATGCTCGGCGCCCTCGAGTCGTCCGCGCCCGACCCGAACGACGCCGCCACCAGGACGTGCGCGCCGCCGCCCGGGCGCGACTACACGCGCTTCCTGAACCCGGCCGGCCTCAAGGGGGCGCGGATCGGCATCCCGCGCGCCTCGTTCTACGAGCGCACGACGCCGCCGGGGGCGAGACAGCCGCGGGGCGGCCTGGGCGAGGCGCAGGCGACGCTCATGGCCGAGGCGATCGCGATCCTCAGGCAGCAGGGGGCGATCGTCGTCGATCCGGCCGACATCCCGAGCGTGGTGGCGAAGGACCCGGCCGGCAGCTTCCTGCTCTGGCCCACGTGCGGCAGCCTGGACGGGGCCAAGGGCAAGGACGCCGACTGCTCGGTCGTCCTGAAATACGGGATGAAGCGGGACTTCAACGCCTGGCTGGCGTCGCTCGGGCCGATGGCGCCGGTGAAGACGCTCACCGAACTGCGCCTGTGGAACGTGGCGCACCAGCGCGCGGGCTCGATCAAGTACGGCCAGGCGCTGCTCGACATCTCCGACGAGATGGACGTGCGCGGCGACCGCGCGCGCTACGAGGCCGACCGGGCGAAGGACATCCGCCTGAGCGCGACCGAAGGGATCGACGCGGTGATGAAGCAGTACCGCCTGGACGCGCTGCTGTTTCCCGGGAGCAGCGGGGCGGGGATCGCGGCCAAGCCCGGCTACCCGACCGTGATCGTGCCGTTCGGGTTCGTGCCGAACGTGCCGTACGGCGGCGCGCGAGGCGGCGAGGCGGCGGCCTTCCCGCCGGGCTTC
>JAJXZZ010000010.1:0-15347 GCA_021779795.1 Acidobacteriota bacterium
ACGCGCTGACGCGCGACGGCCTCGACCTCGGCGCCGAGCATCGCGGCGAGCCGCTGGCGACGCGCGCCGCGATCCTCGAGACGTTCGACGAGATGGTGGCGGCGGCGCGACCGCTGATCGCGTCGGCGACCGACGCCCAGCTGGCCGCCCCGTGGACGCTCACCAGCGGCGGGCAGGAAGTCTTCACGATGCCGAAGCTCGCCGTCCTGAGGAGCTTCGTCTTCAACCACACCGTCCACCACCGCGCCCAGCTGGGCGTGTACCTCCGGCTGAACGACATCCCGGTGCCGTCGATGTACGGGCCGAGCGCCGACGAGCCGGCGTGAGGCGCCCGGTCAGCGGGGCAGGGACCCGGTCGTGATCCAGGACGCGATCGTGGCGATCACGGCCGGCGACACGTGGCCCGGCTCGAAGATCGCCCGGACGCCGCCCGCGCCGCCGGTCGGCGTGAAGATGTGCGTCAGGCCCGGGAACGCCCGCGACGCCGAACCGGGCCGCTTCGCCGCGACGGCGGCCAGCGCGTCGAAGTCCTCCGGGAACGTCTGCGCGTCCTGGTCGCCCCGCAGGACGAGCAGCGGGACGTGCGTCTTCTCCAGCTCGGCGATCGGGTCGCGGACGATCATGTCGCGAATGGTCGCCGGCGGCTGCCCGCGCAGCTCCGCCGCCGTGGCGGTGCCGGCCCTGACCTTCGCCATGATGCGGTCCTGCATCTGGAGCGTCTCCTCGAGCGCCGCGTCGCCCCGTCCCGCGGCCAGCTCCTTCACCTGGTCGCGGATGACCTTGTCCATCGTGCGGCCCGCGGTCGCCATCAGCACGAGCCCCGCCACCCGCACGCGCTCGGCGACGTAGATGGCGGCGAGGCCGCCCAGGCTGTGGCCGAGCACGTAGACGTGCGCGTGGTCGATCCCGGGCAGCGTCGCCGCGAACTTCACCGCGTCCACGCCGTCGTCGATCGACTCGGAGTCGAGCGTGCCCGTGTACGCCTTCGGGAACGCGTAGGTCCGCTTGTCGTAGCGCAGCGACGCCACGCCCCGCTCGGCCAGGCCCCAGGCGATGTCGCGGAACGGCTTGTTCGGGCCGATCGTCTCGTCGCGGTCGTTGGGCCCCGAGCCCTGCAGCATCACCACCAGCGGCGCGGGCGACGGCGCCTTCGGCAGGCACAGCACGGCGGGATACGGCGCGCCGTCGATCTGCCTGAACGTCACGGTCCGCTCGGTCACGCCCGCGGGAGGCGCGGCCGGCTTCGGCGCCGACGCGCCCGCCAGCTCGAACCCTTCGCGGCGCAGCTCGGCGTCCTGGCCGGGCGTGTAGACGCGCAGCAGCCGGCGCGTGGCGGGATCGAAGCAGACCTCGGTCGTGACGCCGGCAACCTTCAGCAGCAGCTTCCTGGCGGCGATCGGCTTGCCGTCCAGCGTGCCGTCCACCGCCCCGCCGTCTTCCAGCGTGGCCCCGACCGTGACCATCTGGAACGGCACCACGACGGTGATCGCCCCCGGCTCGCCCCCCGTCACGTTCAGCAGCACCTGGTAGGGCGCCGCCACGAGGTTCTCCATCAGGACCTGGCGCGGCGTCACCGGCACGCTCAGCGTCGGGGATCCGGCCGGCGTCTTGACGGCCAGCGCCAGCACGTTCTGCCGGCGCTCGGCGGTCGCGCTGGCCGCCCCCATCGCGCCGCTGACGTTCACCTCGTACCGCTCGGCCGCCCAGGCGCGGTCGAACGACTCGCGCAGCGTCAGCGTGGACTCCGATCCTCCCCGCTTCAGCGTCACCGTCGCGGTCAGGTCGCGGCCCGCTGGCGTGTCGGCAATCGTGTACGACTCGGTGCCCGAGATCGCCCCGCCCCCGACACGGCTGACGAACCTCGCCGTCTCCTGCGCCGACGCGCCCGCCGAAAATCCCGCCATCCCGACCAGGGCCGCCAGGGCCATCGTCAACGCGCGCATGCTGCCTCCCTCACCCGAGAGCATAACAGGCTTCCCGCGGCCGGACCGCCCGCGCCGCCGCAAAAAAAGGGGCACGCGCCGAAGCGCGTGCCCCCAGCGAATCGCCCGCCTTCCGGCCGGAGCGGCTAGAAGGAGATGCGGAAGGCCAGCTGGGCCGTCCGGCTCGAGTCGGTCGAGCCGGTGATCCGGTAGCTGTCCGGGTTGGTGCCCAGGTAGTTGTTCGGCAGCAGGTTCAGGTTGTTGAACACGTTGAACACCATGGCCTCGAAGCGGAAGACCACCGTGCGCGTGATCGGCACTTCCTTCACCAGGCTCATGTCGAACCGGATCTGCGGCGGGCCGGTCACGATGACGCTGCGCTCGCCGCAGTCGCCCCACCCGGTCACCGTCTCCATGCAGGTCGGCCCGTTCGCCGGCGCGAAGTACCGCCCCTCGGGCGCCCCGAGGCTGCTGTACCCCGTCGCCGTCACGCTGAACGCCTTGATCGTGTTGTCGATGATGTCCTGCGGCAGCATGTAGACCAGCGTCCGGTACTGGTTGTTCGGGTCGGTCACCATGCGCGTCTGGAACAGCCCCGGCAGCTCGTCCTTCGTGAAGCCGACCAGCCGCACGTTGCCGAAGTCCACCATCCGGCCGCTCTGGACCACGGCGGTGCCGCTCCAGCTCCAGTTCCCGATCACCCGCTGCATCACCCGGCCCACGTTGCCGCCGAACTTCTTCCCCTGCCCGAACGGCAGCTCGTACACCCAGTTGCCGGTCAGGACGTGATGCACGCCGCCGGTCTGGTTCGTCCCGCTGTTGCTGTACATGTTCGTGTAGTTCTGCTCGAGCTCCACGTACGGCTTGGTGAACGAGTAGAAGAACGTCTGGTAGGCCCGGCCGTAGCTATAGTTCACGTCGGCCTGGAGGCCCTGCGAGAACCGCCGCCGCAGGCTGAGCTGGATGCCGTTGTACCGCGTGTCCGGGCCGTTGGTGATGAGGTTGGCGGCGTTCACCGCCGGGTTGGCCACGAAGAAGTTGGCCGGCAGCCCCGCCTTGGCCGCATTCGTGTTGTACGTCGCGTTCGACTTCAGGTTGCCGGCGAACGACTGCGGGTTGGGGTTGTTCGGGTAGAGGTAGGTCAGCAGCGTGCTGTTCTTCCAGTTGTTGCCGGAATACGCCGCCGGGTCCGTCGTGGCCGCCGAGCCGTTCAGGTACGCCAGCATCGTCGGCAGCGGCGAGGTCCCTTCGGCGCCCGTGTAGGCGAAGGTGTTGCCCAGCCCCGCGGCGATGTTCGCCTGCAGGTTCCCCTGCGCCGTCCGGAACTCGTCCAGGAAGTTGTTCGTGTAGACGTTGACCTCGTTGTAGTTCCGGTAGCCCCACGTGCCGCCCTCGGTCCACTGCCCCTTGCTGCTGGTGTGGACGTAGCGCACCTCGGCCACCATGGTCTTGCCGAGCGCCCGCTGCATCCCCACGGTGAACGACTGCGACGACGGCACCTGGATGTTCGGGTCGAACGCGTAGACGTTGCTCGACCGGGTCGGCACCGCCATCGGGTACTCGCGCGTCAGGTTGATGGACGGCGCGCTGATGTCGCCCGTGCTCAGCAGGACCGGCGGCGTGCCCAGGTTGCCGTTGGTCACGCTGCGCGTGGCGTCGATCGCGATGCCCGGGTTGCTGCCGAGCGGCCCCGTGAAGTCGCTCATGCCCGGCCGCTGGAACGTCTTGCTGTAGCCGGCCCGCAGCACCGAGTCGCCCGGGTTGCCGAAGATCGTGTGCAGCAGCCCCTTGTCCGAACCGACCGTCCACGCCGCGCCGACGTTCGGCGAGAAGTTGTTCGTGTCCACGTTGTAGATGTTGGTGTCCGCCGTCAGCAGCTTGTACGTCGTCGGGCTCCCGTCGGCCACGCCCGGCTGGAACAGGTTGCCGATGCCGGTCACCGTCGAGCCCGGCACGAAGCCCGTGCCCAGGCCGGTGACGCCCATCAGGTCGGCCAGCGTCGCCATCGAGTAGCTGTTGTTCATCGCGTAGAACGGCATCTGCAGCTCGTAGCGCAGGCCCGCGTTGACCGTCAGGTTCGGCCGCACGCGCCAGGAGTCCTGCACGTAGAAGCCGTACTCGTTCAGCCGCCCTTGCTGGTGGCTCGGCCCGAGGATGACGTACGTGCTGCCATCCGGCGCGATGCGCGCGTTGCGGCCGATCGAGCTCACCCGGCCCGTCAGCACCGCGTACAGGTTCCGCGCGTTCGTCAGGTCGGTGCTGTTCAGGCCCAGCCCGCTGAGCCAGGCGTCGGCCGGGTCGCCCGACACCACGCCGAAGTTGATCGTCGGCACGTACTGCTGCTGGTCGTACCAGACGTCGGCCCGCGTGTAGTTGAAGCCGAAGTTCAGCGAGTGCCGCCCCTTCATCCAGCTGAACGTGTCCTCGATGACCTTCGTGGACCCTTCACGCGCGCTGTTGGCGTTGGTCCGGTACGGGTTGGTGATGCTCTTGAAGGCCGAGATCGCCAGGGCGTAGCCGCTGTAGTCGTCGAACATCGCCGCGTTCAGCTCGGGGAAGAACTTCGTCGCCCCGCCCGTCGCGCCGAACCGGACCTCGTTGACCATGTTCGCCGTCAGCATCGACCGCAGTGACCCCTGCCCGGAGTACCGCACCGAGTCCTGCGACCCGTGAATCGGGAAGCCCGGATACCACGCGTTGTAGCCGTTGAGGGTATCGGGGGTGGACAGCAGGTGGTTCTGCGTGATCGACCCGGTCAGCCGGTGCTTCGACGTCACGTTGTAGTCGAGGCGCACGGTCGGGTACTTCACGATGGTCGACGTCGGCTGCTGCCACGTCATCGTCTGCGTCAGCGGGTCGCTCGAGGCGTTCACCGTCGCCTCGCTCGCCGACTGCCGGATCGCCGACAGCAGCGACCCGACGATCGGATCGACGGTGGACGTCAGGCCCTGCGCCTGCGCCAACTGGAGCAGGTTGAACGTCCCCCCGCTCCCGTGGAAGATCCCGGCTTCCGAGTCCGGGCTCATGATCGTGTCGGTCACGCCCAGCGTGCTCGGCGTCTTCGCGTACTCGTAGTTGATGAAGAAGAAGGCCTTGTCCTTGACGATCGGGCCGCCCAGGCGGACGCCCGGCTGGATCTGCTTGGTCTTCGCCTTGGCCGTCGTCGTGCCGTCGGTCTTGACGTTGTAGTGCAGGTTCCACCAGGTGTTGCTGTTCAGCGCGTCGGACCGCAGGTAGTAGTACGCGCTCCCCTGCCACCGGTTGGTCCCCGAGCGGGTGACGAACCGCACCTGCACGGCGCCCTGCGTCGCGTCGGCTCCCAGGCCCGCCGACCCGACCTGCATCTCCTCGACCGCGTCGATGCGCGGGCTGACCCGCGTGAACATCCCGTCCCACGACTTCGCGTAGTTGTCCTGGATGTTCATGCCGTCCAGCGTGATGTTGACCGCGCTGCTCGGCAGCCCGTTGACCGTCGCGCCGCGCGAGCTGCCGCTCGACCCGCTCACGCCCGGCATCTGCGTCACGAAGGTGAACGCGTCGCGGCCCGGCAGCGGCAGGTTCGAGATCTGCTTGACGTTGATGGTGGACGACACCGACGTCTG
The DNA here is from genome assembly GCA_021779795.1 of Acidobacteriota bacterium. Lineage (GTDB taxonomy): Bacteria > Acidobacteriota > Vicinamibacteria > Vicinamibacterales > Fen-181 > FEN-299. The sequence continues at coordinate 5,525 of JAJXZZ010000010.1, forward strand.
CTGCGTCTGCACCATCTGCGCCGCCGCCTCGACCACCACCGTCTCCTCGAGCTTCCCGAGCTCGAGCACCGCCTTCACCGACGTCGTCGTCCCGACCGTCGTCGTGACGTTGTTCAGCACGGCCGACTTGAAGCCCATCAGTGACACGGTGAGCGTGTAGGTGGCCGACGGGACCGACGGGATCGTGAACCCGCCGTCCGCCCCGCTGATGGCCGTAAAGGTGGTCCCCGTCGCCACGTCCTTGGCGACCACGTCCGCGCCGGGCACCACGGCGCCCGACGAATCGACGACCGTCCCGACCAGGGTCCCGGTGGCTCCGCCCTGCGCGAACGCGCTGCCCGCACACGCGAGCACGCCCGCCAGGACCAGCGCCAGCAGGACGAGCCTTCCTTGCCTTTCCCGCATGCAGTCCTCCCCTGTTGAAGCCCGGCACGCCGCTCCGCCAGCGGCCCGGGCCACGCCGTTGTGACGACACGACGACCGACGACTGGAGGAAACTGACCGGCAGGAACGGTCAGACGACCAGCACACCTCGAGCGCTCGGGCAGAGCGGCAAGGTTCGACCGGGAACAGCGGCCGGACCACCCGCCCTGACCTGGCACACGACTTGCGCGCAGGAATCTGACTGGCAGGAAACAGCCAGACGACCCGCCCTCTTCAGGGCACCGACACGAGCCGCAATTTATACGGCTGAGCCAAGACGACGCGCCACGATAGTCGAAGTCGTGGGCGGCCGTCAATATGGAAGAGGTTCGAAGCTGGGCTTTGCCGTCGAGCGCCGTGCGCGGGCGCCAGTGGCCTCACTTTTCCCTAGGCCGACCGAATGAAATGCCGCCATACTGACTGCCTTTGCCACCTGGAGGATTCGATGGCTCTCGGTCGATGGCTGGTCGGAATGACGATCGTCGCGGCGCTCGCCGGCGGGACGGACACCGCGCGCATGGCTGCGGCTGAGCAGGCCGCGCAGGCTCCGCAGGCGCAGCAGCCGCCACAGGCGCAGCAGCCGCCACAGGCGCAGCGCCCGTCGTTCGGCGCCAGCACGGTCGTGGTACCGGTCGTCGTTCGCGCCCTCGACAACAGGACGGGCAAGGCGGTCACGGATCTCGACCAGGAGGATTTCACCGTCCTCGAGAACGGCGTGCCGCAGCCCATCCGCCACTTCGAGCGGCACGTCTATTCGGCCGTCGCCGCGCCGGCCGGCCGGCCGGCAGTCCGCGAATCGGCCTTCGACCTCGCGCCCCAGGACGGGCGGATCATCCTCCTGGTGTTCGGCCGCGGCCGGCTCCAGGAGCCGTCGATGGCGCTCGACGCCCTCCAGCGCTTCGTGCGCGAGGACCTGCTGCCGCAGGACCAGGTGGCGGTGTTCGCCTACGACCGCGCCAGCGACTTCACGACCGACCACGAGCGGATCGCCGGCTTCATCGAGCGCTTCAAGAAGGCGCACTACGACATCGACATGGAGGTCCGCCTCGCGCTCGAGTCGTCGATGGCGGCCGTGTACGGCAGCCGCTCCCTGCCGAGGTCGCTGCGCCAGAAGATCGACAACATGTTCACCGGGGCCGGCCTCTTCGCCTCGCGCGAGCTGGGCAAGGGCCAGACGGCCTCGACCGACCGCGCCGAGAAGGACGCGGCCCGGCAGGTCGCCCAGGCGCAGCGGACGGACGTCCAGCGGACCGGCGAGCAGATGACGGCGTGGGGGGCGGGCAATCTCGGGGCGGACTACGCCACGAACGCCTCGCTGCCCTCCTGGTCCACGATGGACGAGATCCAGGGCTCCATGTTCGCCACCCTCGGCCTCGACAACTTCATGGAGATCACGGCGCGGTCGCTCCAGGACCTCGGCAACTGCTACGCCGCCATCGAGTACATGCGGCACCTGGAGGGGGACAAGCACCTGGTGTTCGTCACCGAGCGCGGCATGGACCTGCCGCGCCTCGAGGACGACATGGACCTCGCCCGGGCCGCCAACGACGCCCGCGTCGCCATCGACACGTTCCAGGTCGGCGGCCTGCAGCCCCAGATCGGCGGGTATTGGACCGATCAGAACCAGCAGACGTTCGCCTTCAAGGCGCTCCGGATGCTCGCCGAGCAGACCGGCGGCGTCTCGTCGATCAGCGAGGACGGCCTGGTGGCCGTCAACCGGATCAACGACGTGTCGCGCTCGGAATACCTGCTGGGGTTCTACCCGCCGGCGTCGAGCCTGAACGGCGACTACCGGAAGATCGAAGTGCGGACCCGCCGGCCCAACCTCACGCTGCTCTACCGGCGCGGCTACTACGGGCGGACCGAGGTCGGGTCCTACGATCGCCGGGCCGCCGTGACGAGCGAGCGGCTGATGGCGGCCGCCGGCTTTCGGCGCACGGTGGACGACATCAAGGTCAAGCTCGACGCGTCGCAGAAGAAGGCCGACGGCGTCAACGAGGTCTCGGTGCGCGCCTCGATCGACACGTCGCGGCTGTTCCTCTCGGTGGCGAACGGCCACAGGGTCGGGTCGGTGGACCTGCTGACGGTCTGCTTCGACGACAAGGGGAAGACGGTCGGCCAGTTCCACCAGTCCGCGACGATCGACCTGGCGGGCGAGATGTTCGAGCAGGTCAGCCGGCACGGACTGCCTTACTCGGTGAAATTCGAAGCCAGCCCGGCCACCAGGCGGGTGCGCCTCGTCGTCTACGACTACCGCGCCGACCTGGTGGGCAGCGCCGAGAAGTCGATCTTCTGAGGCTCCGGCCTCCCCCCGCGCTCAGTCGTTCTCGGGTTTCGGCGTGGCGGCCGTGCTCCTGGGCAGCGCGGGCGGCTTGACGTAGGCGGCGTCAACCGGCCCGGTCAGCACCTTCAGGAACGTTACGATCCGCCCGATTTCCTCGTCGGACAGCGTCTTCCCCACCTGGTACTCCCCCATCCTCCGGACGGCCTCGTCGAGCGTGGGCACCTCGCCGTCGTGGAAGTAGGGCGCCGTCCGATCGACGTTGCGCAATGACGGCACCTTGAACGAGCCCCGGTCGGCTTCGACCTTCGTCACGTCGTAGCGCCCGGGATCGGCGAGCCCCGGGTAGGGTCTGGCCAGCCCCAGCTTCTGGTAGCTGGTTCCCCCGAGCAGCGCCCCGTTGTGGCAGGCCTGGCACCCGTCGTCCAGGAATGCCTGCAATCCCGCGAGCTGGGCCGGAGTCAGGGCGGACTCGTCCCCCTTCAGGTACCGGTCCCACGCCGACGGCGTCATCAGGCCGCGCTCGAACGCGCCGATGGCGAGCGCCATGTTGTCGAAGGTGACCGGCTGCTTCTCGCCGGGGAAGGCACGCCTGAACAGGGCGACATATTCGGGCATCGACGCGATGACCGCCACGGCGGACTTGGGGCTCGCCAGCGCCATCTCGACCGGGTTCAGCATCGGCCCCTTGGCCTGCTCTTCGACGTTAGCGGCGCGGCCGTCCCAGAACTGGGCGAACTGCGCCGCCGCGTTGAAGACGGTCGGAGAGTTGCGCGTGCCGGTCTGCCCCTTGAACCCGTCGGAGGTCGGTTGCCCGTCCACCCCGTAGTGCGCCAGGTCGTGGCAGGTGTTGCACGAGATCGTCTGGCTCCGCGACAGCCGCGGGTCGTAGTAGAGCATCCGGCCGAGCGTCACCTCGTCCTGGCTGACCCGCCCCGACTCGGGCGGCACGACGGCCGGCAGCGGCGCGAACACGGCCAGGCGCGCGCTGTCCAGGGCGGCCGGCCCGTCACCGGCCGCGCCGGCAGCCGGCGCCGCCTCGCGGTGACACGCTCCGCCGAGCCCCAGCCACGCGACACACAGCGCCACCCCCGCCACCCTGCGTCGAATCATGGGAGCCCCCTCGTGCTGGACAGTAATGTTCGACAGGAGAATAGCAGATCCCCTGGGCCCCCTGACCCCCTTTCGGTAGAATGCGGCGTGAAAGGAGCTTCGATGTCCTACACCTACCACGACCTGAAAGGGAAGACCGTCGCCGAGTTGCGCGAGATCGCGAAGGGAATCGACGACGAGGCGGTGAAGGGCTACACGCAGTTGAACAAGGACCACCTCCTCGTGGCCCTGTGCCAGGCGCTCAAGATCCCGGCGCACGAGCACCATGCCGCGGGCGGGTACGACAAGCCGGCGATCAAGGCGAAGATGCGCGCGCTCCGCCAGAAGCGGGCCGAGGCCATCGAGGCTGGAGACCGCACGGCGCTCAAGGCGCTCCGTCGCCAGATCCACGCCCTCAATCACGACATCCGGCGGCACACGGCGACGGTCTGACGGAAACGGCTGTCGGCTGTCGGCTGTCGGCTGTCGGCCGGCTGTCGGCTCTCGGCTCTCGGCTCTGGGCTCTGGGCTCTCGGCTCTGGGCTCTGGGCTCTCGGCTCTGGGCTCTGGGCTCTGGGCTCTGGGCTTTTGGCTTCACCAGGCTCCAGGCCGAGAGCCCGGAGCCGCCTGCTGAGGCGTGTGTCCGGCTTCCGGGTTACACTCCCCCGATGCGACACCGCCTCACGCTCGTTCTCGCGGCCATCGTCTGCGCGGCGGCCCTGCCCGGCGCCCGTTCAGAATCGCCGCGAGCGGCCATCGACGCCTGGATCGCCAGCCACCAGCAGGCGATCGTCGGCGAACTGGTGGACCTGGCGGCCATCCCCGATATCGCCGCGGACAAGCCCGACATCGCCCGCAACGTGGACGCCCTGAAGGCGCTGCTCGTGCGGCACGGCTTGACGGCCGAGGCGCTGCCGACCGCCGGCAATCCCCTGGTCTACGGCGAACTGAACGTCCCCGGCGCCGCGGGGACGCTCCTCGTCTACGCCCATTACGACGGACAGCCGGTGGACCCGAAGCACTGGCAGCAGCCCGACCCGTTCAAGGCGGTCCTGCGCGACGGCAGGCTCGAGGACGGCGCCAGCCTCGTCCCCGGCCCCGTCGCGCGCGCTCGCTACGAGCCCGACTGGCGCCTCTACGCCCGCTCGGTCTCCGACGACAAGTCGCCGATCGTCGCGCTCCTCGCGGCGCTCGACGCGCTGAAGGCCGCCGGGCGCCGCCCGGCATCCAACGTGCACGTGGTGCTCGACGGCGAGGAGGAGGCCGGGTCGCCCAGCCTCGTCGGCGCCATCGCGCGCTACCGGCAGAAGCTGGCCGCCGACGCCATCGTGATCCTCGACGGCCCCGTGCACCCGAGCGGGCGCCCGACGGTGACGTTCGGGGCCCGCGGCATCCTCACCTTCGAGCTGACGGTGTTCGGCCCGAAGTTCCCGCTCCACAGCGGCCACTACGGCAACTGGGTGCCCAACCCGGCCTTCGAACTGGTCCGCCTGCTGGCGTCGATGAAGGACGACCGCGGCCGCGTGCTCGTCCCCGGCTTCTACGACGGCCTCGAGCCGCTCTCGCCCGAGGAGCAACAGATGCTGGCGGCGGTGCCGGACGACGAGGCGGCGCTCGAGAAGCTGTTCGGCATCTCGGCGGTCGAGCAGCCCGGGCTGTCGCTCCAGGACGCGGTGCAGCGCCCCTCGCTCAACATCCGGGGGCTGTCGAGCGGGTTCGTCGGCGCCGGCGCGCGCACGATCATCCCCGACCGCGCGACGGCCGACATCGACATCCGCCTCGTGAAGGAGACGCCGTCCGCGGCGATGCTCGAGCGGGTGAAGGCGCACATCGCGAAGCAGGGCTTCTTCATCGTCGATCGCGATCCGGACGATGCGACGCGGGCGGCCCACCCCCGGATCGTGAAGCTGACGGTGGAAGGCGGCGAGACCAACGCGTATCGCACCTCCCCGCTCGCGCCGGCGTCGCGCGCGGTGGTGGCGGCCATCACGCGGATGTTCGGGGAGCCGCCGGTGCAGATCCGCACGATGGGCGGCACCGTGCCGATCGCGCCGTTCATCCAGGCGATGGGCGTGCCCGCGATCGGCGTGCCGATCGTCAACTTCGACAACAACCAGCACGCCGAGAACGAGAACCTGCGCGTGGGGACGTTCTTCACGGGAATCACGACGCTCGCGGCGGTGCTGACGGCGCCGGTCCCGGCGGTCGCGCATCCTGCCCCCTCGCCCGTTCACCCGGCCGCCGGCGCGGCCCATCAGCGGTGACGATCATGATCGACAGACGAGAGTTCCTCGCCTCGGTGGCCGCCGGCGTCGCGGCCAGCGCCGTGCCCCTCGACGCTTCCGCCCGGACGACGGGCGGCGCCGACGCCGAGCAGCCCCATCCGCCCGCGGCTGGCCTGGCGCCGCTGGCCTTCACGCCGCTGCCGCTCGGCGCGGTGCGCCCCGGCGGCTGGCTCGCGCGGCAACTGCGCATCCAGGCCGACGGCCTGAGCGGCCACCTCGACGAGTTCTGGCCCGACGTGGCCGACAGCCAGTGGTTCGGCGGGAAAGCCGAGGGCTGGGAGCGCGCGCCCTACTGGCTCGACGGCGCGATCCCGCTGGCCTGGCTGATCGGGGATCGCCCGCTGCAGGAGCGCATCACGCGCCACGTCGAGTTCATCCTCGCGCACCAGCGGGCGGACGGCTGGTACCACGTCTACCCGGAGGACGCGGCCGCGAAGCGGTACGACATCTGGGCGATCCTGCTGGCCAACAAGGCGCTCGCCCAGTACCACGACGCCACGGGCGACGCGCGGGCGCTCGCCGCCGTCACGCGAAGCCTGTCGGCGCTCCGCTCGGGGCTCGACCGCACGCCGCTCTACGGGTGGGGCAAGTTCCGCTGGTTCGAGGGGCTGGTCCCGACCTACTACGTTTACGAGCGCGCGCCCGAGCCGTGGCTGCTCGACCTGGCGCACAAGCTGCGGGCGCAGGGCGTGGACTACCGCGCCCTCTTCGCGACCGGCGACCTGGCCGTGCCGACGCCGCGGCGCGGCCTCTGGAAGTGGACCAAGCACGTGGTCAACACCGGCATGGCCGCCAAGGCGTCGGCCCTCTCATGGCGCCTCGACCGGCGCCAGGCCGACCGTGAGTTCGGCCGCGGGATGATCGACTTCCTCGACCGCCACCACGGCCAGGTGACCGGGATGTTCGGCGGCGACGAGTGCCTCGCCGGCCGGAACCCGCTCCAGGGCACCGAGCTGTGCTCGGTCGTCGAGTTCATGTACTCGCTCGAGCACCTGTTCTCGACCTTCGGCGACCCGTTCTTCGGCGACCGGCTCGAGCGCGTCGCCTTCAACGCGCTGCCCGCCGCGTTCGCCCCGGACATGTGGTCGCACCAGTACGACCAGCAGGTCAACCAGGCCCAGTGCACCATCAACCCGGATCACAACTGGACGACCAACGGCCCCGAGTCGAACCTCTACGGCCTCGAGCCCAACTTCGGCTGCTGCACGTCGAACATGCACCAGGGCTGGCCGAAGTTCACCGCCCACCTCTGGATGGCCTCGCCCGACGGCGGCCTCGTGGTCGCGGCGTGGGCGCCGTGCCGCGTGGAGGCAAAGGTGCGCGGCGTACCGGTCCGCGTGGAGGTGGAAACCGACTATCCCTTCCGCGACACCGTCGATCTCGTCGTCGACGCCTCGGCGCCGGTGCGCTTCCCGCTCCGCCTCCGCGTGCCCGAGTGGGCGGAGGGGGCGACGCTGCGCGTCGGGTCCGATCCGGCGTTGCCGATGCGGCCGGGATCGCTGCACCTGGTCGATCGGAGCTGGGACGCGAAGCCCGTACGCCTCGCGCTGCGCTTCCCCATGCGGCCGAAGGTCACGACCGGCTACGACGAAGCGGTGGCCGTCGAGCGCGGGCCGCTCGTCTACTCGCTGCGCATCGGCGAGGAATGGACGCGCGTCAACGCCGACAAGCCGCACCGCGAGCTGCCGCACGGCGATTTCGAGGTGAGGCCGACGACGCCGTGGAACTACGGCCTGGTGATCGACCCGGGCCGCCCCGAGGCCGGCCTTGCGTTCGAGGAGCGGCCCGTCGGCGAGCGGCCGTTCTCGCCCGAGGGCGCCGGTGTGGTGGCGCACGCGCGCGGCCGGCAGATTCCCGCGTGGAAGCTGGCGCACGGGTGGGCGGGCGAGATCTCGCCGGCCGACGTGGCCTGGTCCGACCCGTCGAAGGCCGTGACCGATCAGCCGGAGGAGGCGATCACGCTCGTCCCGTACGGCTGCACGAACATTCGGATCACCGAGTTTCCGCGCGTGGGATGAGGGCGGCGCGGCCGGGCTGGCAGCCGATCACGGTCGGACGCCGGGAGTGACGAGAAGCCGGCTGCGGACGAGCCGGATCGCACGTGCCGACCGCCGTCGTCAGCCCTCGGCCCTCAGCCCTCGGCCTTCAGCCCTCAGCCTTCAGCCCTCAGCCCTCAGCCAACGGCCGCAATGGCGTCCATCTCGACCCGGTAGCCGTAGTGCAGCGGCGAGACCGGCACCACGGCGCGCGCGGGCCGGTGCTCGCCGAACATCTCGGCGTAGAGCCGGTTGAACGTCGGCCAGTCGCCGACGTCCGAGATGTAGACGGTGCACTTGATCACCCGCGACAGATCCGAGCCCGCCCCCTCGACGGCGGCCCGCACGTTGGCCAGCACCTGGCGCGCCTGCTCGTCGAAGCTCGCCGCCGGCGGCAGCGGCCCGCTCGGCGCAATCGGCAACTGGCCCGACACGTAGGCCACGCCGTGGTGGACGACGACGTGGCTGTAGTGCCCGCCGGGCCGGGCCATCGTCCCGGGATCGATCCGCGTCACGCTCATCACCATCCTCCGAACCGCGCCCAGTGCGCGAGCACCTCGCGGGAGCCGTCCACGACGTGGTACTCGGCGTGCTGGGCGGCCGTGGCGCACGCGTGGTTGGGCAGGATCCGCAGCCTGGTCCCCACGCGAAAGCGCTCCCAGTCGATCGGCCCGCCGTCGCGCCGCGACACCAGGCCGTGCTCCTGGTTGGCGCCGTGCATCACCAAGCCGTCGAGGCTTCGCCCGTCGGCGTCGAGCACCGTCCCGTAGCCCTGGTCCACCGCCTGGCCCGCCGTGCCGCGGTCGCGCGACACGGCCATCCAGCCGCCGTCGGTGACCAGCCAGCCCTTCTCGCGCTGCTGGCCGATGACGCTCACGAGCACCGAGAGCGCGATGTCGTCGGCCGAGCAGACGCCGAGGCCGGCCATCACGAGGTCCTGGAAGACGAAGACGCCGGCGCGCACCTCGGTGACGCCCGCGAGGCGGCGCGCGAACGTCGCCGTCGGCGTGGAGCCGACGCTCACGATGGGCGCCTGGTGGCCGGCGGCCCGCAGGCGCCCGGCCGCGCGCGCGACGGCGGCCCGCTCCTGCTCGGCCATCGCCGCGATGGCGTCCACCGAGCGGCAGTCGTACGAGGCGCCGGCGTGCGTCATGACGCCGCGGCACGAGGCGCCCGTCGTCAGCGCGGCCGCCACGTCCAGCAGCGCCGGGCCTTCGGGCTTGACGCCGCCGCGGTGACCGTCGGAGTCGATCTCGACGAGCGCGGGGATCCCGCGCCGCCGTTCCGCGCAGAAGGCCGACAGGTCGCGGGCCGCCTCGACGCCGTCGAGGATCACCGTGAGGTCGCAGCCGCGGGCGCGGAGGTCGGCGACGTGCGCCAGCTTGCCCGGCTCGATCCCGACGGCGTAGAGGATGTCGGTGACGCCGCCAGCGAAGAACTGCTCGGCCTCCTTGAGCGTGGACACGGTGATCGGCCCCCGCGGCGTGGGCATCAGGCGGCGGGCCACGTCGAGGCTCTTGCAGGTCTTCACGTGCGGCCTGAAGCCGACGCCGAGCGCGTCCAGGCGACCGCGCAGCCGCGCGATGTTCCGGTCCATGCGCCCCTGGTCGAGCACGAGCGCGGGAGTCGAGAGGTCGTCGAGTCGCACGGGAGACATGCTATCACCGGCTCGCGGCTCGCGGGCGTCAGCGGCCTTGAGCCTCTTC
>JAJXZZ010000010.1:15357-19736 GCA_021779795.1 Acidobacteriota bacterium
TCGCCCTGAGCCCTGAGCCTTGAGCCCTGAGCCCTCTGTTGACCTTCCCGCCCGTCCTGCGACACACTGAACACGGCAGGACGCCTAGGGGTGGCCTAACGCAACGGCCTGAGATCACACCCTCGAACCTGAACCGGGTAGTACCGGCGTAGGGAAGGCGATTGGGAGCGCGGGCGCTCCCCTTCGAATTCGAGAACTCCCCCGAGAGCATCCGCCATCGCTCGCCGCGGCGTCACCCAAGCGGCCGAGAGGAGGCGGGACGTGAAGATCGTTTCGTACGCGAGCATTCGTCGTCGGCCGCTCGCGCTGTTCGCGACCTTCTGGATCGCGTGCGGCGCCACGGCGGCGCTGGCCCAGTCCCCCGTGCAGGTCACCGGCGTCGTGCGCGCCGCCGACGGCAAGCCGATCGCGGGCGCCGCCGTGTCGGCCCCCGACGTGTCGCGGTCGGCCGAGACGGGCGCCGACGGCCGGTTCAGCCTGGACCTCCCCCCCGGGCCGCACGCGCTGCGGGTCACCCGCGAGGGCTACATCGAGCACACCGAGACGGTCCACGCCGGCACGACGCCGGTCCCGCTCGACATCGAGCTGACCCCCGTCGCGCGCTTCAGCGAGGACGTCACCGTGTCGGCGGTGCGGGCGCCGGCCGGCTCCCCGGTCACCAAGACCGACATCTCGCGCGCCGAGATCGAGGCCCGCAACTACGGGCAGGAGATGCCGTTCCTGCTCGACGAGGTCCCGTCGATCACGCAGTACGCCGACTCGGGCACGTCGGTCGGCTACTCGTACATCTTTCTGCGGGGGATCCCGCAGACGCGGATGAACATCACCCTCGACGGCATGCCGATCAACGAGCCCGAGGACTCGGCGTTCTATTTCTCCAACTTCGGCGACTTCGCCGACGCGGTGGACAGCATCCAGGTGCAGCGCGGCGTGGGGACGTCGTCGGTCGGCGCCCCGTCGTTCGTCGGGTCGATCAACTTCGCGAGTGCGGCGTTCACCGATCGCCCGCAGGCCGTCATCCGGAGCGGCGTCGGCAGCTTCGGCACCGCGCGGCTGAGCGGCGTGTTCAATTCCGGCACGCTCGCGCACGGCATCAAGCTCTACGCGCAGGCGGCCGCGCAGACCTCCGACGGCTTCAAGCGCCACTCGGGCGTCCGCGAGAAGAGCCTCTACCTCGGCGCGAGCCGCCAGACCGACAGGTCGTACTTCAAGGTGTTCGGCTTCTACGGCCGCGAGCGCACGCAGCTCGCCTACCTGGCCGCCGACGAGGCCCAGCTGGCCGTGGACCTGCGCGCCAACCCGATGTCGCCCGACGAGCGCGACAGCTTCGGCCAGGGGTTCGTGACCGCGCAGTACCACCGCGTGCTGACGCCGGCCGCCGAGCTGGCCGTGCAGGGCTTCGTCAACGCCGCCGACGGCTGGTACCGCGTCGCCGACGAAGGCGCCGCGCCGTCGGGGCTCTACCAGTACGGCCTCAGCTGGCGCAACGTCGGCGGCTCGACCACCTATCACGCCGTCGGCGCGCACACCGACTTCACCTGGGGCGCCTACGCGAGCACCTTCGAGAGCCGGCACACGCGCGACGTCGTCTCGGGCGCGAGCGACTACCTGAACCACGGCTACAAGCAGGAGCTGAACACGTTCGCGAAGTTCGCCTGGTCGAGCGGCCGCTGGCACTACCTCGGCGACGTGCAGGTGCGGTGGGCGCGCTTCCGCTACGCGGGCTCGATCGACCTCGGCCCGGTCCACTGGACCTTCTTCAACCCCAAGGCCGGCGTCCGCTTCGACGCCGGCCGGGGCGTGGGCCTGTACGCCTCGATCGGCCGCGGCGGGCGCGAGCCCGGGCGCTCGGACATGCTGCAGGGCGAGGACAACGCCAGCGTGCGGTACGACCTGTCGGCCGTGAAGCCCGAGCACGTCGTGGACGGCGAGTTCGGCGTGACCGTCACCGGGCCCCGCGCGAGCGCGAAGGTCAACGGCTACGTGATGTCGTTCCACGACGAGATCGCCCAGACCGGCCAGCTCTCGGAGATCGGCCTGCCGCTCCACCAGAACGTCGATCGCAGCTCGCGCGCCGGCATCGAGATGGACCTCCGGTGGCGCCCGATCGACTCGCTGCAGCTGCGCCACACGGCCACCTACAGCCGGAACCGGATCTCGAGCTGGACGCAGTTCTTCGACGTCTACGACGAGGCGGGCGCCTGGACCGGCTCGACGAGCCGCACCTTCCGCGACGTCGAGCCCTACAACACGCCGGCAGTGCTGGCCACGGTCTCGGCCGACTACACGCCGGCGCGCGGCGCCACGTTCGACCTGACCGTCAGGCACGTCGGCGCGTCGTTCCTCGACAACACCGCCAACCCGGCCTTCACGGCGCCGGCGTTCACCGACGTGAACGCGTCGGCCCTGCTCGACCTCTCGCGCGCGGTCCGCGTGCTGGCGGCCGCGCACCCGGTGCTGCGCCTGCAGGTCAACAACCTGTTCGACAACCGCCGGATGTTCCCCAACGGCTACAGCTACCAGTACTTCACGCAGGCGACGAGCACGTCGCCGCTGGCGCTGACCGGCATCCGGTACTATTACCCGCTGGCGACGCGCAACGTGTACGTCGGCCTCGAACTCCGGTTCTGATCTCCAACGATGAGCGCACTCGAGATCGCGGGCGTGGCGACGGGAATCCTCGCGGTGTGGCTGACCACCCGCGAGAAGGTCTGGTGCTGGCCGATCGGCATCGTCTCGGTCGCGCTGTTCGTCGTCGTCTTCTGGCGCGCGAGGCTCTACGCCTCGATGGGCCTGCAGGTCGTCTACATCGGGCTGTCGATCTACGGCTGGCACGCCTGGGTGAACGGCGGGCAGGGCGACGGCCCGCTCAAGGTGTCGCGCGCCACGCCGCGGGTCCTGGCGCTCGCCGCGCTGGCCGGGCTCGCCGGCGGCGCGGTCCTCGCGGCCTGGCTGGCGCGCCGCACCGACGAGGCGCTGCCCGTCACCGACGCGGCGACGACCTCGTTCAGCCTCGTGGCGCAGTGGATGCAGACGCGGAAGCTCGTCGAGAACTGGTGGATCTGGCTCGCCGTGGACCTGGTCTACGTCGTCATGTACCTGTCGCAGCGCCTGGCCTGGACGGCCGGCCTCTACGCGGTCTACACGGGGCTGGCCGTCTCGGGCCTGCTGCTGTGGCGCCGCTCGCTGGGGCAGGCCTCGTGACCCCGCCCGCCCGCCCGCTCGTCGTCGTCGTCATCGGGTCGGAGTGCACGGGCAAGACGACGCTGGCCGGGGAACTGGCCCGGCTGTTCGACGTCCCGTGGTCGAAGGAGTTCGCCAGGGAGTACGTGGGCCGCAAGCCGGCGGCGCTCGACGCGTCGGACGTCGAGCCGATCGCGCGGGGCCAGGCGGCCGGCGAGCAGGCGGCCGAACTCGACGCCGCGGCGCGCGGCCGCGGGCTCGTGGTCCGGGACACCGACCTCTACTCGACGACTGTCTACAGCCGCCACTACTACGGCTCGTGTCCCGCCTGGGTGGAAGAGGCCGCGCGCGAACGGGCCGGCGACCTCTACCTGCTGCTGTGCCCCGACGTGCCGTGGGTCCCGGACGGCCCGTACCGCGACCGCCCGGACGAGGACGACCGACGGCGGATCCACGGCCAGTTCCGGGGGGCGCTGGCGCGCGCCGGCGTCCGGGTCGTCGAAATCCGCGGCTCGTGGGGGGAGCGGCGGGCGCAGGCCGTCTCGGCCGTCGCCTCCCTCACCGGCCTCGCGGAGCCGCCCGCAGCAGCACGGTGATCTCGTCCGGCCGCGGGTTGTCGTAGTCGAGCCGCACGCGCCCGTCGCCGGTCAGCGACACGACCGCCGGGATCGCGCTGTCGGTCAGGTACCAGCCCGCGGGCAGGACCACCGCGTTCCGCGCGCGCCCGAAGCTCCGGTCGAACACCAGCAGGCCGCCGTCGAGGTAGTAGCGGCCCTCGTCGGTGTAGGTCTCGATAATCCGCAGGCGGATCGACTGCCCCTTCTTCACCGCCGGGTAGCGCACCACCACGACCTCGGTGGCGGGCGTGACCTTCTCGCCGATGTCGATCCCGGCGGCCTCGACCTGCGCGCCCGACAGCGTCTCGACCTTCAGCGCCTCGCCGGTGTCGAGCAGCCGCGCCGAGGGGTTCGACACGCGGCTGCCCTCCCGGACGACGTTCAGGTACTTGTCCTGCCCCTCGCGCGTCTCGGTGTAGTCGTGGTAGAGCGAGAAGGCGTGCGTCTCGGGCTGCTGGAGGAAGTAGACGATCTCCCGGTCCTGCCGGGCGCGCTCGGTCAGCCGCGCCGCGATCGACGGCTCGCGGGCCGGCGCCGCGGGCGTGGCGACGGTTGCGCGCTTGGCGGCGGGCGCGGACG
>JAJXZZ010000275.1 GCA_021779795.1 Acidobacteriota bacterium
CGTCTCGGCAAACGCCGCGATCCGGCCGGCCGCGAACCGGCGCTCGGTGGGATCGGCGAAGACCGGCTCGAGCAGCGGCAGCAGCGCCTGGGGCCTGCTGAGCCGGCCCAGGTCGACCAGGCGGCCCGACGCGAGCGCGGCGTCGGCGCGGCGGAAGGTCTCGGCCCGCGCCTCGCCCAGGCGCACGAGCCCGACCAGCACCGCGAGCGAGGCGACGAGCAGCCCGGCCAGCTCGACGCGGCGGGCTCCCGCCCGCGGCGGCGCGCTCCTCGCCCCGTGTCGTTCGCCGGTCGTGCGTTCGCTGGTCGCCATCTCCGCTCCGCGCCGAGGCAGCCGGCCGCCCGGCGCGCGCCCTACGCGCCGGCCGCGCGCGACGCGATCCAGATGCCGAGGCCGAAGATCAGCATCCACCGCATCACGCCCGACAGCGTCAGCTTCGTCATCGCAACGCCGAACTCCCGGGCGAAGGCCAGCGGCAGCACGGCGAACGCGCCGACGTGCCCCCCGCGCGCCCAGGCGGGGAAGCCCCGCCAGGCGCTGTCTCCGCCCATGACGGCCGTGAACGTGACGTGGGCGCGCAGCGCGAGCGCCAGCGACCAGGCGGCGTAGCCCCCGAGCGCGAGGCCGGCGAGGCGCAGCCACCACGCGCGGACTCCCCACGGGCCCGCGAACCGAAGTGTCGCGAGCACGACCAGCGCCAGCAGCGCGGCGACCAGCGCCGTCTCGGCGGGCTGGCCCAGCACGACGAGGCCGCGCGCCATCTCGCCCGGCGTCCCGGCCGCGAAGGTGAACAGGCCGAGCAGGACGATGTACGGCGCCCCGGGATCGGTCAGCCAGCCGCGCCCGCCGATGCGCCCGCCCTGCTTGAGCACCCAGAGCGTCAGCGCGACGAACAGCCCGACGGCCGCCGCCACCACGTGCCGCTCGGGCGAGAGCGCGCGCCAGGTCTCGTACGCCGCGTCCACGAGCAGCGCGTCGCCGGACAGGCCGACCAGGACGACGACGAACCGCCCCGCGCGCGAGAGGAAGGGGCGGACGTGGATGTCGTCGGGGCGGTCGGGCTGCGGCGGCTCGGTCATGGTCGTCGTCAGATCTTACCCGGAACACCGTCGCGCCGCGTCAGCCGTCGAATTTCGCGCCGAGGCCGGCGGCCGCGGCTCGGCCGTAGGCGAGCAGCGCGATCGCCGTGTCCTGCACGCCGACGCCGGTCAGCGCGCAGACGGTGATCTCGGAATCGTCCCGGCGGCCCGGCTGCCGGCCCGACGTCAGCTCGCCCAGCTCGGCGATCGGCGTGGCGTCGCCGATCGCGCCGTCCGCCCGCGCGTGGCGGAACTCGCCGCGCTCGAAGCACTGCCGCTTCAGGTCGCACGCCAGGCGCGACGCGCGGCCGAGCACGGCGCTCTCGAGTTCGTGTTTCTCCGGCGTGTCGGCGCCCATCGCCGTGACGTGCAGGCCGGCGTGCAGCCACTCGGCCCTGACGATCGGCTCGTGCGACGGCGTGCAGGTGACGACCAGATCGCTGCGGCGGACGAGCGTCTCGGGATCGGCGGCCTCGACCTCGACGGGCGCGCCGCCGCCGGCGCCACCGGCGGCGCGGTGGCGCCCGAGCACGCCGGGCATCTCCCGCACGTAGGCCTCGACGGCCGCCTCGGACCGGTCGTACACCAGGACCCGGTCGAACGACCTGACCAGCTGCAGCGCCTGGGCCTGGTAGCGCCCCTGCGCGCCGGCGCCGACGATGCCGACGGTCCGCAGCGCCCGCGGCGCCAGGTGCCTGGCCGCCGCCGCGCCGGCCAGCGCCGTGCGGACGTCGGTGAGGTAGCCGTTGTCGAGCAGGATGGCCTGCGGGTACCCGGTCCGCGCGCTCAGCACGACCATCAGGCCGCTCCCGCTCGGCAGGCCCCACGACTGGTTATCGAAGAACCCCGAGGCGATCTTGATCGCGAGGCTGGGCAGGCCCTGGATGACGGCCCCCTTCACGTCCACCTCGCCGCGGCGCTCGGGCACGAACAGGCCGAGGATCGGCGGCACCTCGGCCTGCCCGGCGGCCAGGCGCGAGAACGCCTCCTCGATCGCCGCCAGCGCGTCGTGGTCGAGCGCCACGACCTGCCGCAGCTCGCGCTCGGTGAGGACGACGATGCCTTCGCGGCGCGGGGCCTCGCCGCCCCCCGCGCCGCCCTGGCCGCCTGTGCCGTGGAGATCGATGCTCATGGCGCATAGAATATACGGGCTTGGCATCGATCGATCCTGGAGACCTGGCGTCATGAAGATTCCCGTGTTCGAGATGGAGCGGATGCAGTCGACCTGGGAGAACCTGGTCGAGTACGACATGAGCGAGAGCGGCGTCCGGCCGGTCACGCTGCGCGCCCTGGTCGAGATGGGCCTCGACCTCGACGCGGTCCTCGACATGCCCCTCGGCTACAGCCAGTCGAACGGCACGATCCCGCTGCGCGAGCGCCTGGCGGCGATCTATCCCGGCGCGGCGGTGAGCCAGATCGAGGTGACCAACGGCACGTCCGAGGCCAACTACCTCGTCGCCCTGTCGCGGCTCCAGCCCGGCGACGAGATGGCGATGGAGGTGCCCAACTACATGCAGCTCCGCGGCGTGCCCGACAGCCTGCAGGCGACGGTGCGCACGTTCCGCCTCCGCTCGGACCGCGGCTGGGAGCCCGACTGGGAGGAGTTCGAGCGGGCGGTGACGCCGAAGACGAAGCTGCTCTACCTCTCGAATCCCAACAACCCGTCGGGGGCGGTGCTCACCGACGAGGCCATGCGCCGGATCGTCGGCCGCTGCGAGGCGACCGGCACGATGCTGCTGGCCGACGAGGTCTACCTCGGCGCCGAGCTGGACGGCCGGCGCACGCGCAGCTTCTGGGGCATGAGCGACCGGGTCGTGGTCACCAGCGGCCTGTCGAAGGCCTACGGGATCCCCGGCGTGCGGATCGGGTGGATCGTCGGCCCGGCCGACTTCATCGACACGTGCTGGAGCCAGCACGACTACCTGACGATCGGCCCCAACAAGCTGTCGGACCTGGTGGCCCAAGTGGCCGTGTCGGGCGAGAACCGCGAGCGGCTCTACGCGCGCACGCAGGCGATCCTGAGCGCGAACCTGCCGATCATCACCGAGTGGGCCGAGAGCTTCGGCGACCTGCTCGAGTTCAACCGGCCGCAGGCCGGCGCGATGACGCTGGTGCGCTACCGCGCCGACGTGCCGAGCTACGATCTGTGCGAGCGGATCCGCGTGGAGCAGGGCACGCTGGTCGTGCCCGGCGTGCACGTGGGCCTCGAGGGCTACCTGCGCGTCTGGTACGGCGGCCGGCAGGACTACGTCACCGAGGGGCTGCGGCGCATCGGCGCCGTGCTCGCGACGCTCCGGTGACGGCTGGCGCGCCATGAGGGGAGGGGCCCTGTCCGCCGCCGCGGCCGCCGTCTCGCCGGCGCTCATCGAGCGCCGGCTGCTCGGCTGGCTCGCGCGCTACGGCGTGCAGGCCGTCTTCGGCCTCCAGGTGCTCGGCATCGTCGGCCTGCCGGTGCCGGACGAGCTGCTGCTGACGCTGGCGGGAACGCTGGTGCGCGCGGGCCGGATGCCGCTCGTCCCCACGCTGGCCGCCGCCATGACCGGCGCGATGACCGGCATCACCATCAGCTACCTGGCGGGGCGGTACATCGGCCTGGCCGCGCTGAGGCGGTTCGTCCACATCCCCGACGACCTGCTGCGCCGGGCCGAGCGCTGGTTCCACCGGGCGGGCGGGTGGCTGCTCACCTTCGGCTACTTCATCCCCGGCGTGCGCCACGTCACGGCCATCGCGGCCGGGTCGTCGGGCCTCGGCTACGGGACCTTCGCCGCCTTCGCGTATCCCGGCGCGATCCTCTGGTCGTCGTGCTTCGTGACCGCCGGCTACGTGCTCGGCGACGCGTGGCGCCCCGCCTTCGACGCGATCCGGCGGAACGCCATGGGCGTCGGGATCGCGATCGTCGCGGCCTACCTCGCCTCCCTCCTGTTCGTCCTGCTGCGCCGGCGGCGCCGCGCGTAGGCGCCGGTCAGCGGAGGCTCAGCCCCCTCAGCATGCTGTCGTAGGTCGGGCGCAGCGCCTCGAAGTCGTCCTCGGGCGCGACGAAGACCAGGTAGACGTAGCCGTGGTCCACCTGGCTGTCGCGGAACATGACCAGCCAGTCGCGCTCGCGCGCGGGCCGCCCGGCGCGCACGACGGGGGAGTCGCCCCGCAGATCGACCGACAGGCCGGGCAGGCCGTCGATGGTGAGCGGCTGCGGCGGGCCCAGCGCGAGCAGGTTGGGGTTGGCCCGCTGCATCGACCGCACCAGGCCGGCCGCGGCATCGTCGAGCGTGCGGGCGCGGGTGTCCTGGCCGCGGCTGACGATGACGCCGTAGGCGAGGGCGCCGCCGACGTAGCCCGCCGCGGGCGCGACCGTCACGCCGTCGTCGTTCCCATGGCCGTAGACCTGCCAGTTCTCCGGGTAGAAGAGGCTCACGCGATCGTTCGTGGTCAGCCGGTAGAGGCCGGTCGGCCGCACCTGCGGCACGGCCAGGCCGGGCGCGGGGGCGCCGCCGGTCCGGATGTCGGCGGGCGCGGCGGGGGACGGAGCCGCGGCCGCCGGCTGGCCGCCCGCGGCGTTCTGCCGCGCCCACAGGCCCGACTGGGCGCCCGCGTCGATCTCCTTCGCCGTGTACGCGCGCACCGACCTGGCGTCGGCCTGCGCGCGCGCGAACGCGGCGTCC
>JAJXZZ010000276.1 GCA_021779795.1 Acidobacteriota bacterium
GCCGTCGCGCCGAGCCAGCCGCGCCGGCTGTTCGCCACCGTCCAGGCGCGGCGCGAGGGCGGCCTCTACCGGTCCGACGACGCCGGCGAGACCTGGACGCTCGTCAACGCCAACCCGTTCGTCACCGAGCGCGAGGACGACTTCGCCGAGGTGAAGGTCGATCCGAAGAACCCCGACATCGTCTACACGGCGAGCGTCGTGACGTGGAAGTCGGTGGACGGCGGGAAGACGTTTTCGGCGCTTCGCGGCGCCCCGGGCGGCGACGACTACCACCGCCTGTGGATCAACCCGAACGACCCCGACATCATCCTGCTGGCGTCCGACCAGGGCGCGGTCGTCACGGTCAACGGCGGGCAGACGTGGAGCTCCTGGTACAACCAGCCGACGGCGCAGTTCTACCACGTCTCGACCGACAACGCATTCCCCTACCGGGTGTGCGGGGGCCAGCAGGAGAGCGGCTCGGCCTGCATCTCGAGCCGCGGCAACGACGGGCGGATCACGTTCCGCGACTGGCACCCGGTCGGCGTGGACGAATACGGCTACGTCGCGCCCGATCCGCTCGACCCGGACATCGTCTACGGCGGGCGCGTGACGCGGTACGACCGGCGCGACGGCGAGGTGCAGAACGTCGCCCCCGTCATCGGGCCGACCGATCGCGAGACCTATCGCGTGATCCGCACGCAGCCGGTGCTGTTCTCGCCCATCGACCCGAAGACGCTCTACTTCGGGGCCAACCGCGTATGGAAGACCACCGACGGCGGCCGGCACTGGACGGCCATCAGCCCCGACCTGAGCCGCGCGTCGTGGGAGGCGCCGGCCACCGTCGGCAAGTACCGCAACTCCCCCGAGGCGAAGCCGTCGCGGCGGGGCGTCGTCTACACGATCGCGCCCTCTCCGCTCGAGGCCGGCCGCCTCTGGGCAGGCACCGACGACGGGCTGATCCACCTGACGGTGGATGGCGGCCAGCACTGGGCCAACGTGACGCCGCCGGCGCTCGCACCCTGGGCGAAGGTGTCGCTCATCGACGCGTCGCACTTCGACCGCGACACGGCCTACGCCGCCGTGAACACGATCCGGCTCGACGACCTCCGCCCGCACGTCTACCGGACGAGGGACGGAGGGCGCACCTGGACCGAGATCGTCGCGGGCATCCCCGACGGCGAGACGGTCAACGCCGTGCGCGAGGACCCGAAGCGCCGCGGCCTGCTGTTTGCCGGCACCGAGCGCGCGGTCTACGTGTCGTTCGACGACGGGGACCACTGGGAGTCGCTGCGGCTGAACATGCCGGTCACGTCGATTCGCGACCTGGTCGTCAAGGACGACGACCTCGTCATCGGGACGCACGGCCGGTCGTTCTGGATCCTCGACGACATCACGCCGCTCCGCCAGGCTACGGCCGCGGTGTTCGACTCGGCGGTGCACCTGTACCGCCCGGCCGAGGCGTGGCGCGTGCAGTGGGACAAGAACACCGACACGCCGCTGCCGCCCGACGAGCCGGCCGGCCAGAATCCGCCCGACGGCGCGATCGTCGACTACTGGCTGAAGTCGCCGGCGCAGGGCCCCGTCGTCCTCGAGATCCTCGACGGCGCCGGGCGGACGGTGCGGCGGTACTCGAGCGCCGACCCGGTTCCGCCGGTGCGCGACACCGGGAACTGGCCGGCCTACTGGATCCGGCCGATGCGCGTGCCGTCGGCGGCGGCCGGGATGCACCGGTTCGTCTGGGACCTGCACTACGCGCCGCCGAAGGCCTTCGACTGGTTCTACCCGATCGCCGCCACGCCGCACGACACGGCGCGCGAGCCCAAGGGGCCGTGGGTGCTGCCCGGCACCTACACGGTGAGGCTCACGGTGGGAGCGACCGTGCAGACCGCTCCGCTCGTCGTGAAGATGGACCCGAGGGTGAAGACGCCGACGGCCGGCCTGCAGCAGCAGTTCGCGCTGTCGATGCGGCTCTACGACGCCATCGCGACGGTGCACGACGAGGTCGTGCAGGTCGAGGGCCACACGCCCAGGCCGCGGCCCGAACTCGAAGAGCCCGCCGCGTGGGAGATGGCCAACACGCCGGCCGCGAAACTGCGCCGCCTGCACGCGCAGCTCATCGGGCTGCTGGGCACGGTGCAGGAGGCCGACGCGGCGCCGACGCCGGCGCTGGTGAAAGCCGCCGAGGCGAGCCTGGGGAACGTGAAGGAGAAAGTACGAAGTACGAAGTAAGAAGTACGAAGTAAGAAGTACGAAGTACGAAGCGTGAAGCCCGAAGCGCCAAGGCACAGGTCGGCGGACGTTGCCCGGAGCGCGGCCCGTTACCGGGTCGGCGGCCGCCGATGCAGCTTCAGCGCGCTCGGCGTCACCGCCAGCCCGCCGCGGGACGTGCATCTCAGCTCGGACGGCATCATCAGCCCGACCTGGTAGACGGCGTCGATCGTCTCGTCGAGCCCGATCGGGTTGACGTAGCCTCCCATCGCCAGGTCCGCGCAGACGAACGCGGAGGATGCCGCCACCGCGTTCCTCGTGTGGCAGGGGATCTCCACCATCCCCTGCACGAGATCGCACACCGACCCCATCGTGTTCTGGAAGGCGATGGCCGCCGCGTCCGCCGCCTGGCGCGCGGATCCCCCGGCGGCTTCGACCACGGCCGCCGCGCCCATCGCGCCGGCCGCGCCGATTTCCACCTGGCAGCCGGCGACCTCGGCGGCGAACGTGGCCCGCATCGCGACGACGAGGCCCACGGCCGCCGCCGCGAACAACGCGCGCACGGCCCCCCGCTCGTCCAGCCCGCGCTCCTCGATGAGCGTCTCGATCACGCCCGGAAGGACGCCGGCCGATCCGCCGGTGGGAGCCGCGCAGACGACGCCCATGGCGCCGTTGACGTGCATGACGGCCATCGCCCGGGCCGCCGCGCGGGTGTGCAATCCGCCGATCGCCACGCGGCCGTCCCGCTCGGCGTCCAGCACCCTGCGGGCCGTGGGCGCGAGCAGCTGCATCGGCCGCGCCGACGGGCTCGTCCCCGCGGCGACGGCGGCCCGCATGATGCCCAGCCGGCGCGCCATCTCGGCGGCGAGCGCCTGCTCGCCGAGGCCGAGGAGCTGCGCCTCGTACGCCAGCGCGGCCTTCCCGAGCGACCACCCCTCGCGCTCGGCGGCCGCCAGCATCGCCGCAGCCGAATCGAACAGCGGCGCCCCGCGCTTCACGTAGGCGATGGCCGGCGCCACTCGCGCGGACACGACCCCCTCGCCGCCGGCGAGCCTGGCCACGAGTTCGGGCGAAGGGGTGGCCGTGCACCACGCGACCAGGAGTTCCCTGCCGTCGCGGCCCCGGCTGCGAGTCAGCTCGCGCACCGACGCGTCCGACCGGACCAGGCGCTCGACGAACTCGCAGCCCCCCGGTTCGGCCTCGACCAGCAGGCAGGGCATCTCGCCCGTCAGCCGAACCGGGTAGCCGTCCACGCGGGTGATCTCGACCGCGCCGCCGCCGACCGACTTCGCGCGCAGGCTCAGCCTGGCGCCGCCGCCCGCCGCCAGCGCCATCTCCACGGCGTTCGGATGGTCGGGCCGTTCGAGGTCCTCGACGACGAACGCGAGCGAGAGGCCCGTCGCCGCGGCCTCGGCCAACGCCGGGAAGAACCGCTCGTCGGTCAGCGGCAGGCCGATCAGCCCCAGCGCGAACGCCCGGTCCACCCCCTGCTCGCGGTACACGCGGGCGTAGGAGCCGGTCGGGTCGAACGCCAGCCTGGCGCTGGTCGGCGCGGCGCCGAGCATTCCCCGGGCGAGGACGGCGATATGATACGAGCCGGCGGTGTGCGAGCTGGACGGCCCCCGCATGACGGGACCGAGCACGTCGTTGAAGATGCCTGGTGCCTGGGTGGTCACGGTTGCGTCTCCGGGCGAGGTTCCAGGTCGAAGCGTACCACTCCTGCGGGCTCTGTGCTATCGTGTCGCGGCCCGGAGAATCGCCGCATGCACCTGCACCTGATCGATTGGGTCATCGTCGTCGTGTCGCTGCTCGTCTGCTTCGTGCCGGCCCTGTTCTTCGGCAAGCGGGCCGGGCGCAGCACGTCGGAGTTCTTCGTCTCCGGGCGGGCCGTCCCCTGGTGGCTCGCCGGGTTGTCGATGGTGGCCACCACCTTCAGCAGCGACACGCCCAACCTGGTGACCGACATCGTCCGGCGGAACGGCGTCGCCGGGAACTGGGTGTGGTGGGCGTTCGTGCTGACCGGCGTCTCGACGGTGTTCTTCTACGCACGGCTGTGGCGGCGGTCGGGCGTCATGACCGACCTCGAGTTCTACGAGGTCCGCTACTCGGGCAAGGCGGCCAGCGTCGTCCGAGGGTTCCGGTCGGTCTACCTCGGGCTGTTCTTCAACTGCCTGATCATGGCGACCGTGAACCTCGCCGCGTGCAAGATCGCCGGGGTGCTGTTCGGCCTCGAGCGCTGGCAGACGCTGCTGCTCGTCGGCAGCCTGAACGTCGTCTTCGCCACGCACTCCGGCCTCTGGGGCGTGCTCGTCATCGACATGGTGCAGTTCTTCATCAAGATGACGGCGGTCACCGCGGCGGCCTACTTCGCCCTCCAGGTGCCGGCGGTCGGCGGCCTGAGCGGCCTCATCGCGAAGCTGTCCACGGCCAAGGGGCCGGGCGGCATCAACTACCTGAACATCCTGCCCGACTTCCGGAGCAACTGGGACCTGGCGGTCGCGGTGTTCGTGATGCCGATTGCCGTCCAGTGGTGGGCCGTG
>JAJXZZ010000277.1 GCA_021779795.1 Acidobacteriota bacterium
CGCGTGGCGCGCGTCAGGCCCGAGCTCGGCCGGACCTTTGTCGAGGCGGAAGGCGAGGTCGGGCACGAGGACAAGGTCGTGCTGAGCGACGGCTACTGGCGGGAGCGGTTCGGCGGCGACCCGCACATCCTCGGCCGGCAGATGCGGATCGACGGGCGCCCCTACACGATCGTCGGCGTGATGCCGGCGAGCTTCCAGTTCCTCGAGACCGAGGCGCGCATCTGGGTGCCGCTCGCGTTCACCGCCGAGCAGAAGTCGGACCAGGCGCGGCACAACAACAGCTGGACCTGCATCGGCCGGCTGCGCCCCGGCGCCACGATCGCCCAGGCGCAGGCCCAGGTGAACGCGCTCAACGCGGCCTCGCTCGACCTGGTTCCCGCGCTCAAGCCGCTGCTCATCAACGCCGGCTTCCACTCGGTCGTCGTCCCGCTCAAGGACGACATCGTGAGGAACATCAAGGGGCGGCTGTACCTGCTCTGGGCCGGCACGCTGCTGGTCCTGCTCATCGGCTGCGTCAACGTGATCAACCTGGCGCTGGTGCGCACCCACTCGCGCTCGCGCGAGCTGGCGACCCGCCTGGCGCTGGGCGCGGGGCGGGCGGACGTGGCGCGGCAGTTCTTCGCCGAGAGCTTCCTGCTGACGGGGGCCAGCGGCCTGGCGGGCCTCTTCGTCGGCTGGGCCGCCATCCGCGCGCTGACCGGCCTCGATCTCGCGCAGATCCCCCGCGGGGCCGAGATCTCGCTCGGCCTGGTGCCGGTGCTGTTCACGATCGGCCTGTCGCTGCTGCTCGGCGCGGTGATCGGCGCCTTCCCGCTGGCCAGCGCGCTCACGCTCGACGTCAACGCCGTGCTGCACGAGAGCGGGCGGACGGGCACCGGCGGGCGCGGGCCGCGGCTGCTGCGGCGGACGCTGGTCGTCACGCAGGTCGCCGTGGCGTTCCTGCTGCTGGTGGGCACGGGGCTGCTGCTCGCGAGCTTCCGCCAGATCCTCGCCGTCAACCCGGGCTTCGACCCGAAGCAGGTGCTGACGGCGTGCGTCAGGCTGCCGGCGTCGCGCTACGCCGCCGAGAAGGACCTGCGGGGGTTCACCGACGAAGCCCTGCGCCGCATCCGCGCCGTCCCGGGCGTGACCGCGGCCGGCGCCACCGACTCGGTCCCGCTCACGGGCGACCACAGCGACAGCGTCATCCTCGCCGAAGGCTACCAGATGAAGCCGGGCGAGTCGGTCATCTCGCCGACGCGCCTCCAGGTGGCGCCCGGCTACTTCCAGGCGATGAAGATCCGGCTCGTGCACGGACGCTACTTCGACGACCGCGACACCGACGGCGGGCCGCTCACCATCATCGTGGACACCCGCCTGGCGAAGCGGTTCTGGCCGGGGCAGAACCCGGTCGGGCGGCGCATGTACCGGCCCGACAGCGCCGAGGACCTGCTGGGCGTCAACGCGAAGACGCGCTTCCTCACCGTCGTGGGCGTCGTGGACGAGGTGAAGCAGGACGGCCTGGTCGTGGCGACGACGCCGGTCGGCGCCTACTACCTGCCGATGGGACAGGACGCCACCCGTTACATCGCCTTCACCGTCCGATCCGCCGGCGACCCGCGCGTGCTGGCCGCGCCGGTGCGCGCGGCGATCGCGCGCCTCGATCCCGAGCTGCCGGTGTTCGACGTGAAGACGATGGAGCAGATCGCCGACGAGTCGCTCGTCACGCGCCGGTGGCCGATGCTGCTGTCGATGGGGTTCGGCGTCGTGGCGCTGCTGCTCTCGGCGCTCGGCATCTACGGCGTGCTGGCGTACCTGGTCACGCAGCGCACCAAGGAGATCGGCATCCGGATGGCCATCGGCGGGGCGCCGCGGACGATCTTCGACCTCGTGCTGAAGGAGGGGCTGGTGCTGCTCGCGGCCGGGTTCGTCGCCGGCGGCATCGGGCTGCTGTGGCTCAGCCGCGTGCTCGCCTCGCAGCTCTACGGCGTGCGGCCGGGCGACCCGGTCGTGATCGGCCTGGCGGCGCTGGCGCTCGGCGCCATCGCGCTCGTCGCGTGCGCGATCCCGGCGCGCCGCGCGACGCGCATCAACCCGGTCGTCGCGCTCGGAAGCGAATGAAGATCGGCGGTCGGCGGTCGGCGGTCGACGGTCGGCCGACGATGGTCGGCCGACGATGGTGGCGTGCTGTCGTAGGTCGGCCCTTCAGGGCCGACTTCCAGGCACGGCTGTCGTAGGTCGGCCCTTCAGGGCTGACTTCCAGGCACGGCTGAACAGCCCGGGCATCAGGCATCGGGCGGCGCCGCGCGTGCCCACCGCAGCGGCCCATGCGTGACACCGCCCGCAGCCTGTAGCCCGTAGCCCTCAGCCCGTAGCCCGTAGCCCGCAGCCCGTAGCCTGCAGCCCGTAGCCCGCAGCCCGCAGCCCGCAGCCCCCTACTTCCCCGTGTACGGCTGCCCGTTGGTGATCCAATCGGCGGCCGGCTCTCCCTTGAGGTAGTGGTCGAAGTACTGCTTCATCTTGATCGAGTAGTCGAGCTTGTTCGGGTACTTCTGCAGGTGGTGCGGCTCGCCGCGGTACTGCAGCATGATGACGTTCTTGTCCAGCCGCCGCAGGGCCAGGTAGTACTCGATCCCCTGGTACCACGGCACCGCGCCGTCTTCGTCGCCGTGCTCGATGAGCAGCGGGGTCTTCACGCGGTCGGCGAAGAACACCGGCGAGTTCTCGATGTAGAGGTCGCGCTTCTCCCAGAGCGACCCGCCGATGCGGCTCTGGCTCTTCTCGTACTGGAACTGCCGCGCGAGGCCCGACTCCCAGCGGATCCCGTCGTAGGCGCTCGTCATGTTGGCGACCGGCGCGCCCGCCACCGCCGCGGCGAACATGTTGGTCTGCGTCACCACGTACGCCGTGCCGTAGCCGCCCCACGAGTGGCCGTGCAGGCCGAGCTTCTTCGGATCGGCGACGCCCATGTCCACCAGCTTCTGGACGGCCGGCACCAGGCACCTGACGAACGACTGGCCCGGGTGCCCGATCGTGAAGACGACGTCGGGGAGGAAGATCGCGTAGCCGGCGCCGGCGTAGACGGCGAACGAGGGGCGGTGGTTGACCACCGGCTCGTTGAACGCGTAGAGCAATTGCGACTCCCGTTCGTAGAAGTAGGTGATGACCGGGTAGCGCTTGCCGGGCACGTAGTTCGCCGGCTTGATCAAGACGCCCTGCAGCGGCACGCCGTCCATGCTCTTGTACTGGACCAGCTCCGCCGTCCCCCAGGCGAAGTCGGCCAGCTGCGGGTTCGCGTCCGAGACCTTCTTCGGCGCCTTGAACGAGAGATCGCTCGCCCACACGTCCGGGAACTCGCCGTAGTCCTCGCGCGTGTAGAGGGCGACATCGGCTCGCTTCGCCTTGGCGACGAACTTGAACAGCTTCTTCGCGTCGAGGCGGCGCTCGACGCCGGGCTTCGCGAACGACGCCGCGCAGAACCCCCAGTTCTTCTCGCGGTTGTGGTAGGCCGTCAGCAGCAGCGGCTCGCGGCTCGAGAACGACTGCTCGTCGCGGCCCCTCGGCCCGCGCGGCCCGCGATCCAGCGCGACGACGCGGAAGGTGACCTGCGAGGCGCGCCCGGCGCCGGCCGTCAGGTTGACGGGCGCGCCGCCGGCGGTCGGCACCCGCCAGATGTCGTACCGGTCGTAGACCAGCAGGCCCGCCCCCTCGTCCACCCAGCCGCCGACGCCGTAAGGAGGCGCCGCGTCGGGCGTGTCGTGCTCCTCGTCGGTCAGGATCACCTTCAGCGTGCCCGTGGCGACGCGCGAGGTCTTCGCGGTGGTGTCGAACAGGCTCCAGTTCCCGCCGTCGAAGTAGGCGACGAACCGGCCGTCCGGCGACATCGACGGCTGGCCGTTCAGCTTCTTCACCACCAGCGTGCGCGCGCCGGTCGCGAGATCGACGACGAAGACGTCGCGGCCGCCCTCGCCCCAGGTGGACTCCTTGAGGTACGGCACGTCCGACGTCGCCAGCGCGAGCTTCGGGTTCTCGGGGATGGCCACGTCCGGCAGATCGAGGCCGCCCAGCTGCACGATCTTCCCGCTGGCCACGTGCAGCACCGCGCGGTAGGTCCGGTCCTTCTCACGGTTCCACATCACCTTCTGCTGCGGGATGATGCGCGGGTCGTTCCAGTGCCACACGTCACCCTCGACCTTCGAGAGGATCGCGTCGAAGTCGTACGGGTCGGGGGCCGCCTGCTCGTCGGGCCGTTCGGCCTTCGCGGCGTCGGCGCCGGGCAGCGGCGGCTTGAACCCGAAGAACAGGCGCTGCCCGTCGTCCGACCAGGAGAGGTCGTTCCGGATCGGGAGGATCCATCCCGTCGGCGCCTGCCCGGACGAAGCCACCGTCTTCGCCTGGCGCGATGCCGCGTCCCAGATCTCCAGCGTGGCGGAGCCGGCCGGCTTCTCGACGCCCGCGAGGAACGCCAGCGCGCGGCCGTCCTTCGCCCAGGTCAGCGACTGGTAATGTCCCTTGTCGGCCTGGGCTGCGGCAACGGGCGCCGCGCCGGCCGCGCCGAGCGGCTCGACGAACACGCCGTTCCCCTTGCCCTCGGGCGCCGACACGACGTAGGCGATCGACTTCGATTCCGGGTCGAACGCGAACGCGGCAACCGACGGGATCTCCCGCTCGTCGCCGGTCGCGAGATCGCGGAGCTTCAGCGGGCCGCCCGCCTTCCCGGCCTCTGCCTTCGGAGTCG
>JAJXZZ010000278.1 GCA_021779795.1 Acidobacteriota bacterium
ATCTCGGCGCTGTTGTACAGCTCGATGGCCGACGACACCCGGTACCGCTCGAGCGCCGTGCCCTGCCAGATCATGAACGCGCTGTCGGTCCGCACGGGCGACCCCGGCGGCGGCGCCGGCACCGAGACGTAGGCCTCGAGGGCCGCCTCGCGCGCGTCGATCTCGGCCTGCGCCGCGCGCAGGCGCATCCGGAGGTTCTCCCGCTGGTCGAGGACCTCGGGGCCGTAATCGGTCTCGATGATCCGGCGCTCGGCCGCGTCCTGGAAGAAGACGAGCGAGGGGTACATGACGGCCGCCGGCACGAGCAGCACGAGGAACGCCACGAACAGGCGGTAGCCCTGCGACGCGTGGCGCAGCCGCGCGAGGCTGCGGGGGCCGAAGTAGGCGGCCGAGGCGACGGCGCCGACGACCACCAGCGCCTCCACGCGCGGGAGGCCCGCCAGCCAGCCGCGCCAGGCGAGCGCCCAGACGGCCGCCACCGGGACGCCCCAGGCCACGAGCAGCAGCGCGCCCACCCGGATGTCGGCCCGCCTGAACCGCCACCGCGCGAGCAGCAGCCGCAGGCCGAGCACGAGCGCCCAGGCGAAGGCGGCGTGGAAGCAGACCAGGCCGAAGGCGACCGCCATCCGCTCGGCCTGCCAGGGGTGGGGCGAGAAGCGCAGGATGTCGACCGTCGTCCGCCGGAAGGTCTCGGCGAGGAACCACTCGTAGCCGATGACGGCGAGCGCGACCAGCGCGCCGCCGGCGGCCTGCACGGCCAGGAACAGCGCGCCCTGCCCGACGCCCGCCGTGGCGTCGCGGCGGCTGCCGTGCAGCAGGACCCGGCCCCGCTCGAGCGGCCTGGCTAGCAGCGCCACGATGGCCAGCGCGGCCAGGCCCGAGAGCAGGAAGTCGGCCGGCTGCCGGCCCAGCCAGCCGAGCGCCGCCCAGTGGTACACGTCGGGCGAGAAGAGCGGAGCGCCCGACACCGGGAGCGCGCGGACGAAGATGAGCCGGGCCGCCACGACCAGGCCGACCGACGCCGCCGTGGTCCACGCGCAGCGCCAGGCCGAGCGGGTCGTCTGCCTGAGGTCCAGCAGCGGGCCGACCAGCAGCAGCACCGTCAGGCCGAGCACCGCGAACACCAGCTCCAGCACGACCGCCCGGTGGTCGCGGCGGGCCTGGTCGAGGGAGGCCGGGTCCACGCGGGCCTCGACCAGCGTCTCGCCGCCGGGAGAGGTGACCACGAAGCTGTAGGGGCGCACCTGGTCGCCCGCCCCCTCGAACCGCGTGCGCAGGACGACGGGCGCGAGCGGGGTGTCGATGCTGAACCGCTCGGTGGACGCGCTGCCGACGCGCGCGCGCTCGCTGAAAATGTGCTCGGCTGCGACGACGCCGAGCAGCGCCCCGCCGCGGGAGCCGGAGGCCCTGACCGGGACGACGCGCACGAGCCGGAAGCCGAGCGGACCGGGGGAGACGAAGAGCAGCGCCGGCCCGGGCGGCGATCCGGGTGGCGTCGCGTACAGACCGGGCACCACGGCGAGTTCCGACGGGCGGCCGGCCCAGGCCAGCGGCGTGCCGCCCGCGTCGTAGACGGTGATGGCCAGGTGCGTCGAGGGCTCACCGCCGACCAGGGCGGCGGCCCGCGCGAACAGCGGCCGCACGTTCCGGTTGTCGGCCGGCTCCCGCAGGACCGAGGCGGCCTCACCCGCCTCGGCCTCGGCGATGCGGCCCAGCGTGAGGGAGAGGCGGCTGAACTCCGACGTCACGGCGCGTTCGACCTTCTCGTAGGCGGCCTGCCGGTCCGCGCCGAGGCGGGCCCGCTCGGCAACCCAGCCGGCGAACGCCACCAGCAGGGCGCAGGCGACGCCGAGCGACAGGATCCGGGCGAACGGCCTCAGGCGTTGATCGACGCGCATGTGTCGAGGTCAGGATACGTCAGTCTCCAGGCCGGGAAAAGGGCTCGCTTCAGTGTTATAGTGGGCGGACGGCCCGGCAGATTCGGCGCGAGCGCCGCAGGAGTCCCCCGACCGTATCCCCGCTCATGATGCATCCCGGCAAGGCGCGGACGGCACTCAAACGCGGCGCCCTCGTGGCGGCGGCCAACTGGCAGGTGGTCGTAATCCAGTCGATGGCCGACACGACGTTCAAGCTGCTGCTCGCCGTCCCGATCGTCGGCGGCGGGTTCCTGGTCGCGATGCTGCTCGGCCGGGACCTGCGGGACATGCTGTCGGGAGGCCTGCGCGAGATCCTGTTCCGCATCGGCGGCGCGCTGGCGGCGCAGCCGCTGGCCCTGGCGTACTACCTGGCCGGGTTCCTGCTCGTGCTGGCGGGCGGCGCGCTGCTGCTGTTCCTCGTCAAGGGGGGCACGATCGCCGTGCTCGCGGCGGGGGACCGGGGCGCCGGGCCGATCGAGCGGCCGCCGCTCAGGCTCGCCGGCTTCCGCAAGGGCATGGCCTTCTCGATCGAGACCTTCACGGGCGGCGCGGCGCGGCTCTTCCGGCGCTACGCGCTGCTCGGGTGCCTGCTCGCCGTCGTGTACGTCGCGGCGGCGGCGCTGAGCCTGCTCGCCGCGTTCGGCCTCTACCGCCTGGGCGGCAACCGCCCGCTGCTGTTGGGGTCGGTGGCCGCCCTCGGCATCGTGCTGTTCGTCGCGCTCGTCACGGTGATCAACGTCGTCTACCTGCTGATCCAGGTCGTCGTGGCCGTCGACGATCGCGGGCTCGGCGCGGGGATCGGGCAGATGGCCCGGTTCGTGCGCGCGGAGTTCCCGAAGGTGGCCCGGGTGTTCGGCGTCACCGTCCTGCTCCTGCTGCTCGCCACGCTGCTGTCGGTCGCCGCCACGTGGGGCTTCTACCTCATCGCCTACGTCCCGGTGGCCGGGGTGATCGTGCTGCCGCTGCAGCTCGCGGCCTGGCTGCTGCGCAACCTCGTGTTCCAGTACGTCGGGCTCACGGCGCTCGGCGCGTATCTCTCGCTGTATCGCGGATTCTCACGAAACCCGGCGGGCGCGGAGCCCCTGTCCGCCCCACGATGAGCGACATCATGATCAACTACGACCGGTTCCTCTCGAAGGCTGCGTTGAAGTCACAGGGCTCGGCGATCCGCAAGATGGGCGTGATGGCCGTGCGCGTGCCCGACATGATCTCTTTCGCCCCGGGGTATCCCGACCCGGCGGCGTACGCGTGGGACGAGTTCCGCGAGATCACCGCGCGCCTGCTCGACGGGCACCAGGGGTCGGTCCTCCAGTACGGGCCGACGCGCGGCCACAAGCCGCTGATCGAGGCGTGCATGGAGATCCTCGAGGGGCGCGGCATCAGGGCGGCGTTCGAGGAGCTGATGATCACGACCGGCTCGCAGCAGGGCATCGAGCTGGTCGGCAAGGTGCTGCTCGATCCGGGCGACGTCGTGCTCGTGGAGCTGCCGGCCTACACCGGCGCCATCAGCGCGTTCCGGAACCTGGGCGCGTCGCTCGCCGGCGTCAGGCAGGAGGCCGACGGCATCGACCTCGAGGACCTCGACCGGGTCGTGTCGCGCGAGCGGGCGGCGGGCCGGGCGGTCCGCTTCCTCTACGTGGTCCCGAACTTCCAGAACCCGACGGGCCTCCTCCTGTCGCTCGCCAAGCGGAAGGCGCTGCTCGAGTACGCCTCCCGCGCCGACCTGCTCATCGTCGAGGACGACCCGTACGGCGCGCTCTACTTCGACGACACGGCGACGGCCGCCGACACGCGCCCCATGAAGGCGGACGACACGGAGGGGCGGGTCATCTACCTGAGCAGCTTCTCGAAGACGCTGGCGCCGGGCTTCCGCGTCGCGTGGCTGGCGGCGCCGGAGCCGCTCGTGTCGAAGCTCGAGCTGTTCAAGCAGACCGAGGACCTGATGTCGCCGGCGCTCGACCAGCACGTGATCTGCGAGGCGCACCGGCGCGGCGTGCTGATGGGGCGGCTGCCGATGCTGCGGCGCTTCTACCAGGAGAAGCGCACGGTGATGCAGGACGCGCTGCGCGCGAAGCTCGGCGACCTGGTCTCGTGGCCCGAGCCGAAGGGCGGCTTCTTCCTCTGGGCGACGCTGCCGGATCAGGTGGACTGCGACGCGATGCTGGTTCGCGCCGTGGACCAGCGGGTCATCTACGTGGCCGGCAGCGCGTTCTACGTGGACGGCACCGGCCACAACCGCATGCGGCTGTCCTTCTCGCTGCCGTCGCACGAGAAGATCGTGGAGGGCGTGGCGCGGCTCACCGCGGTGGTGCAGGCCGAGCTGTCCCGCCCGACGGCTCCTGCCGTTCACGCCTGATCCCGGGCGGGGGCGCGAACATCGGCAGGCCGGGCACCGGCTTGGAGGGCAGCGGCGCCGGGCCCGGCACGAGCCACTGCGCGTGGCCGTCGCCGGCGATGGCCAGCAGCCCGTCGAGCGTGTCGCGCACGGACTCGCGCGGGGCCGGCGCGCCGTCCGGGTCCCCGGCCAGGGGAGAGACCCCCTCGGCGCTGCCGTCGCTCGCCTGGAACGCGGCCACCTCGGCCCCGAGCGTGGGCGCCCACACGATGCCCGACCCGAGGAAGACGCCGCCGACCGGCCGATGGGCGAGCGGCGCCTTCCACGCCTGGTCGCCGTGCCGGCGGTCGAGCGCGCGCACCACGTTGTCGAGCGCCGCGAAGTAGACGCGGCGGGCATCGGCGGCGATCGCGCCGGCGGCCGGCGCGCCGGTCCGCCAGCGCCACTCGACGCGTCCGCGGTCC
>JAJXZZ010000279.1 GCA_021779795.1 Acidobacteriota bacterium
CGGCCGCGCCGGTCACCTGGATCGAGGTGCAGCCGCAGTACCACGACGTCGTCGTGTCCACCTACGGCCGCGGGCTCTACATCCTGCGTGACATCACCCGGCTCGAGCAGAAGGACCGGGCCGACGCCCACGCGCCGGTGTTCCTGTACGACCCGCGGCCCGGGTTCCGCCAGCCGCGCACGGGGAGCGCCGAGTTCCTCTACTCGCTCGCGGCCCCGGCCGACAAGGTGACGTTCGAGATCCTCGACCGGCACGGCGCGGTGGTCCGGACGATCGAGGGGCCGGGCCGGGCCGGGCTCAACCGCGCGACGTGGGACCTGCGCTACGACGGCCCCGCGCAGATCGAGCTGCGGACCATCCCGCCCGACAACCCGCACATCTGGGAGGAGGCCCGGTTCAAGGGGAAGGACACGCGGCCGATCACCCACTGGGGCATCCAGCAGCCCCAGCGCCAGGGCCCGCTCGCGACGCCCGGGCGGTACACCGTGCGCCTGACGGCCGGCGGCCGGACGGTGGCGCGGACGTTCGACGTGCTGCTCGACCCGAAGATCCGGACGTCGGCCTCGGGCCTGGCGGCCTCGACGGCGACGCAGATCCGCGTGCGCGACGACATCGACAGGACCGCGGCGATGGTCAACCGCCTCGAGGTCATGCGCAAGCAGATCGAGGACCTGTCGAAGGCCAACGCCGGCCGGAAGCCGGCCGAACACCGCCTGGCGGGGCTCGATCAGAAGATGCTCGACGTGGAGCTGCAGCTGCTCTCGAAGAGCGATCTCAACAGCGACGACAAGTGGTACGTCGAGCCGTACAAGGTCTACCTGAACCTGCTGTGGCTGAGCGGCGAGATCGGCAGCGGCGCCGGCGACGAGGCCGGCGGGGCCGACTACCGGCCGACCGACGCGTCGCTGACGGTGCTCGACGCGATCGAGCGCGACCTGGCAAAGGCCGAGGCCGACTACAAGACGCTCGTGGATCAGGTCGTGCCGGCCTTCAACCGGGCGAACCCGAGAATGATTGTTAAATAGGCTCAAGGCTCAGGGCTCAGGGCTGAGGGCTGAAGGCTGAGGGCTGAGGGCGTGACACGCGTGATACCGCCATCAGCCATCAGTCCTCGGCCTTCGGCCCAACGCCGAGAGTTCACGCTCGTCCGATACGGACTCTCTGCAAGAATTCCTTCGCCTGCGGGATGCCGAGGCCCAGCGTCAGGCCGAGGTAGATCAGCCCGTAGGGGCCGAGCGTGAGGATGCCGAGGACGACGGGGTTCATCGGCGGCGCGGCGAGCTTGATGGCCCACGCCACCGCGGCGCCCGCGGCGGCGGCCGCCCAGAGGCGCGGCAGGAACCTCGGCGGCAGGACGATCCGCCCGATCCGTCCCGCCAGCGTCCGCCGCAGCAGCAGGAACTCCACCCACCCCGCCACGCCGGCCGACGCCGTCAGCCCGGCCGCGCCCCACCGGCTCCCGATCCCGATCCAGCCCGGGCCGAAGACGGCGGCCACGTAGCCCAGCGCCGCGGTCAGCGCCACCCGCACGATGGCGTACCGGAGCGGCGTCTTGGTGTCGCCAAGCGCCCAGTAGGTGGACGAGCAGAGCCGCGCGAAGGTCGAGGCCAGCAGGCCGACGGACGAGCCCGCGAGAATGCCCCAGACGTAGACGGCGTCGGCCTGGCGGAACCGGCCGGTCTGCAGGATCGCGCCGGCCACGAGGTCGCCGAGCGCGAAGAACGCCACGGCGGAGGGCACGACGAAGAAGGCGATCTGCTGCAGGCCGCCATCCAGGCGGGCGTGCACGCGCGCCCGCACCGCCTCGTCGTCTCCCGTCGCGCGCGACATCGTCGGCAGTTCCGCCGCCGACACCGACATGCCGAACAGGCTGACCGGCAGCGTGTAGAGCAGCTGCACGTTGGTGAGGCCGGTGACGGCGCCGGTCGGCAGCAGGCTGGCGATGATCTGATCGACGTAGGCGCTGATCTGCACGACGCCGCGGCTGAAGAAGACCGGCCAGAACGAGCGCATCACCTGGCGCACGTGCCCGGACGAGCGGTCGAGCGACAGCCGGAGCCGGCCGAGCAGCCGCAGCACGACCGGCGCCTGCACGGCCACCTGGAGGCCGCTGCCCACGACCGACGCCCACGCGAGGAGGACCGCCAGCCGCGCCAGGTCGGCCTTCCCGCCGAACGTCACCAGGGCGCCGATCATCGCCGCGTTCCAGACGACGGGCGCGGCGTAGGAGAGAAAGAACTTGTGATGGCTGTTGAGCACGCCGAGGCACCAGGCCGAGACGACCAGCAGCCCGGCGCCCGGAAACAGGACGCGCACGACCTGGATGGCGAGCGCGCGCTTGGCCCCCTCGAACCCCGGCGCGATGAGGTCGATCAGCCACGACGCGCCGAGGATGCCCGCGAGCACGATGATCGAGACGCCGAGGGCGAGCAGGCCGGCCACCGCCCCGGCCACCCGGTCGGCCTCGTCCTCGCCGCCGACCTCGACCAGCCGGGCGTAGACGGGGATGAACGAGCCCGACAGCGCCCCTTCGCCGAACAGGTTCTGCAGGAGGTTGGGGATCCGGAAGCCGGCGTTGAACGCGTCGGCCGCGTCCGACTCGAGGCCGAAGTAATGCGAGAAGACGCGGACGCGGACCAGGCCGAAGATCCGGCTGACGAAGATGCCGAGGGCCACCAGCGCGGCGCCGCCGCGGCGGCGGGTCGGCGACGGCGCCCGCGCGCCTGTCGATGTCGGCTCCGGCACGCCGCCCGTCGCCGTCATGCGCAGTAACCCACCGCCGTGCGGGCCAGGATTTCGGCCATCCGCACCACCGACTCGACATCGACCCACTCGACCGCCGAGTGCTCGCCGGCCCCGCTCGGCCCCATCACCACCGTCTCCACGCCGGCCTCGGCCAGCAGCGCCGCGTCCATCCAGGGCGTGTCGCCGACCAGGGCGGGCTCGCCGTGGAGCACGGCGCCGGCGGCCGCGCGGAGCGTGCGGACGATGGCCGCGTCGGGCGAGACCTCGAACGGCTCGCGCGAGAAGAACGGCCGGACCGTCGCCGAGAACGTCGGGTCGTCGGCGGCCAGTCGCTCGGCGATCGCGCGAACCTGCGCCACGGCCCCGTCCACCGTCTCGCCGGGCACGGTGCGCCGCTCGATCTTCAGCCGGCAGCTCGCGGCATAGGTGCTGAGCCCCGTGCCTCCCGCGATCATCGCCGCGTGCAGCGACGGCGGGCCGACGAGCGGGTGCGCCGGCCCCTCGCGCAGCGCCCGCTCGAGCCGGTCCAGCCCGGCGAGGAAGCGCCCCATCCGCATGT
Organism: Acidobacteriota bacterium; assembly: GCA_021779795.1. Taxonomy (GTDB): domain Bacteria; phylum Acidobacteriota; class Vicinamibacteria; order Vicinamibacterales; family Fen-181; genus FEN-299. The sequence goes on from JAJXZZ010000279.1 coordinate 3,305, forward strand.
TCGCGTCCACGCCCTCGGTGAACCGGCTGCCGTGGGCCGCGCGGCCGACCGTCTCGACCTCGATCCAGACGTAGCCCTTGTGGGCGAGGCAGACCTGCAGGTTGGTCGGCTCGGTCACGACGGCCGCGTCGGGTCGCCAACGCTTCACGAGATCGGCCGTGCCCGCGCTGCCGTACTCCTCGTCGGCGACGGCCGCGACGACGAGGTCGCCTCGAAGCGGCACGCGCGCGTCGGCCAGCATCTTCGCCGCGCCGAGGCAGGCGGCCAGGCCGCCCTTCATGTCGTGCGCGCCGCGGCCATAGACGCGGCCGTCCCGCGCCTCGGCCGAAAAGGGATCGGCCATCCCGTCGACGCCGACCGTATCGGCGTGCCCGTTCAGCATCAGCGAGCGCCCGCCGCCGCCGCCGCGCCGGGTGCCGACGACGGTCGTGCGGCCGGGAGCCGAGTCGAACGTCTCGACGTCGAGGCCGATCCCGCCGAGCGCGCGGGCCAGGTACGCGGCGATCTCGGCCTCGCCCGCGCCGCCGGGCGCGACGCTGGGGTTGACCGAGTCGATGCGCACCATCTCGGTGAGGGCACGAAGGATGAAGACGCGATCGGGAACAAGAATCACGGCTGCACAGACTATCACGGCTGTCGGCTGTCGGCGGTCGGCGGTCGGCTGTCGGCGGTCGGCTGTCGGCTGTCGGCTGTCGGCGGCGGGCGGCGGCTTGTTACCACGCGTGACGGACTAGCCACTAGCCACTGGCCCCGGCTTGGCCTTCCCGCCTCCCCGCCTTCCCGCTACACTGTGCCCATGCAGGACTTCGAAAAGCTCGGCGCGTTCTACCTCGGCCGCCCCTACGACCTGGCGAAGCGCGAGCGCGGCGAGGGCTGGCTGCTCTACGACTCGCGCGACCTGGTCACCCACGCCGTGTGCGTGGGCATGACGGGCAGCGGCAAGACGGGGCTCTGCCTGTCGCTGCTCGAGGAGGCCGCCATCGACCAGGTGCCGGCGATCGTGATCGACCCGAAGGGGGATCTCGGCAACCTCCTGCTCACCTTCCCCGAGCTGCGGCCCGAGGACTTCGCGCCGTGGGTGAATCCCGACGACGCGAGGCGGAAGGGCGTGAGCGTGGAGGACTACGCGGCGCAGCAGGCGGCGCTCTGGAAGAAGGGGCTGGCCGAGTGGGGCGAGGACGGCGCGCGCATCGCGATGCTGCGCGACTCGGCCGAGTTCGCCATCTACACGCCGGGCAGCGAGGCCGGGCTCCCGGTTTCGATTCTGAAGTCGCTCGCGGCGCCCGACGCCTCGGCCGCCGAGGACGGCGAGGCGTGGCGCGAGCGGATCGCGACGACGGTCACGAGCCTGCTGGGCCTGATCGGAATCGAG
>JAJXZZ010000280.1 GCA_021779795.1 Acidobacteriota bacterium
TCGGTGTCGAGGCCGCAGGGGGCGGAGACCCCTGGCCCCTGCCGGCGGCCGGCATAGAATGACTCCATGACAACCGGTCGACATCTTCTCGCGGCGGTGGCGGCGCTGGCCGTCGCGGCGGCGCTGGCGGCCCCATCCCTCCGCGGCGCCGGCCGGCAGCAGCCCCCGCAGGGTCAGCAGCAGCCTCCGCCAACCTTCCGCGCCGGCGTCCGGCTGGTCCGCGTGGACGTCTCGGTGTTCTCGAAGAACGACCAGCCGGTGTCCGACCTCACCGCGGCCGACTTCGAGGTCTCCGAGGACGGCGTCCCGCAGAAGGTCGAGACGGCGCAGTTCGTCCGGCTCGACGGCCAGCCCCACCGCGGCGACGAGACGTCGCTCGCCATCCGGTCGCGCGAGCACGGGCTGGCCGAAGCGGCGCGAGACGACGTGCGGGTGTTCGTCATCTTCCTCGACGACTACCACATCGATCGGACGCCGGCCGTCACGATCCCGCTGCGCCGCGAGCTGACGACGTTCATCTCCCGCTTCCAGCCGACCGATCTGATCGCCATCGTCGATCCGCTTACGCCGGGGGACGCCATTGCGTTTACCCGCTCGCTCGGCGACCTGACCGCGATCGTGCAGGGGTTCGAGGGGCGCCACAACGAGATCTTTCCCGTGAAGAACGCGGCCGAGGAGGCGCAGCTCCGGAGCGGCGACGTCGCGCGGCTGCGCGCCCAGGTGACGCTGTCGGCCCTGGAGGCGCTGTGCGTCCACCTCGGCGGCATCCGGGAAGGGCGCAAGACGGTGATCTTCGTCAGCCAGGGGCCGTCGCTCATCTTCGCCAGCGGCACGCTCGACAGGGACCTGGAGGACGTGATCGAAGCCGCCAACCGGGCCAACGTCACCATCGACGTCGTCGATCCCCGCGGCCTCGGCATGTACACGCGCCCGGCCGACTCGATGTACGCGCTGGCCTCGGGCACCGGCGGCCGCGCCGTCGTGAACACCAACAACTTCGAGCTGGGCCTGCGCGAGGTCGTGGGCGACGCGAGCGCCTACTACCTGATCGGCTACGCGCCGACCCGATCGGAAGACGACGGGAAGTACCACAAGATCTCGGTGAAGGTGAAACGGTCGGGCGTGCGGGTGCTGGCGCGCGAGGGCTACTGGGCCCCGAGCCGCCGGGAGTTGACGGCGGCGGCCGAAGCGGCGAACCGCCCGCAGGTGCCCGGCGTGGCCGGCGCCATGAAGACGATGGCGCGGCTCGAGCCGAGGGGAGCCGTGCAGGCGTGGTTCGGGTTCTCGCGCGCGGCGGACGGCGGGACCGTGGCCACCGTCACCTGGGAGCCGGCGCTGGGGCAGTCGGGGCCGAAGGTGGACCGGCTGGAGATGGAAGTCGTGCCGGACGGCGCCCGCGTGCCGGAGGGGCCGCCGCTGGTCGTGGCCGCCCGGCCTGCCGGCCAGCGCGCGGTGCCGCTCGGATCGGTCGCGCTGCGGCCGGGTCCGGTCCTGCTGCGCTTCACGGCGCGGGCGGCGGACGGCGCGGCCGTGGACCGCTGGGAGCAGACGGCGACGATCCCCGACCTGTCCGCGCCGGTCCTCGCGATGGCGACGCCGCGGTTCTCGGTGGCCGCCTCGCTGCCCGAGCTGCGCCAGCTGCAGGCGACGCCCGATCCCACGCCGCGGGCGACGCGCGTCTTCCGCCAGTCCGACCGGGTGTTCGTGGACGTCGAGTGCTACACGCGCGCCGGCTCGCCGACGCCCTCGCTGACGGTGCAGCTGCTCAGCACGGAGGGCCAGCCGCTCGTCGCGCTCGACGCCCCGCCCCTGCAGTCGGGGCGGGCGCGGTTCGAGCTGCCCGTGCGCGGGCTCGGCAAGGGGACGTACCTGGTGCGCCTTCGGGCGACCCTCGGCGGGGCGCAGGCCCAGCAGGTGACCGCGTTCAAGATCACGCCCTGACGGCGCGTCCGGCCGGGGCGCGCCTGGCGGCGGCCACCGCGCAGGCCGCGACGAGGACCGTCCCGGCGAGCGGGACCAGCATGCCCGCGCGCAGGCCCGCCGATTGCGAGATGTGGCCGAGCGCCCACGGGAAGGAGAGGCTGCCCACGTTGCCCACCGTGAACAGAAGGCCGAACACCGTGCCGGCGAACCGCTGGTAGCGGTCGCCCGCGATGGCCAGCACGGTGGGGAAGATCGCCGAGAAGCCGAGCGCCGTGAGCCAGGCGCCGGCGACGAGTCCCGGCAGCCAGCCCGCCGCGGCCACCAGCGTCGCGCAGCCGGCGACCGCCAGCACGGCCGACCCGATCACCAGCCGCTCCTTCCCGGCCCACGCCTGGAGCTTCGCCGACGCGGTCCGCCCCGCGATCGCCACCGCCCAGTAGCCGAGCAGCACCAGCGTGGCCAGCCGCGGCGACCATCCCATCGCCCCGATGTAGGTGGAGGTCCAGCCGCTCAGGGCCGCCTCGTTGCCGGCCTCGAACAGCAGCAGCGCGGCCAGCAGCGCCACGCCCTCGCCGCGGGCGGCCGAGACGACGCCGCGGAGCGAGAACGCGGCCCCCTCGTGCGGCGGCGGGAACCGCAGCGCCAGCGACAGCGCCGTGCCCGCCCCCGCGACCGCCGCGCACAGCGCCATGACGCCCGGCACCGAGAGGGCGTCGAAGCCGACCGAGACCACCAGCGGCACGAAGAGCGCCCCGACGCCGAAGAAGGTGCCGAGCAGGTTGAGCATCCGCCCGCGGTCGGCCGGGAAGACGTCCGACACCAGGGCGTTCGAGGCGGTGTTGAGCCACCCGCCGCCGACGCCGAGCAGCAGCGCGGCGGCCGCCGCCACGCCGAACCCGCGCGCCGCCGCCAGCGCCGCCAGCGCCGCCGTCACCATCGCCGAGGCCGAGACCATGACCGGCTTGCTGCCGAACCGGTCCAGCACCGGCCCGACGACGGCCGTGGCGGCGAGCAGGCCGGCGAAGAGGACGCTGAACAGGTCCCCCTGCTGCGCCAGGTCGATGCCGAGCCGCTCGCGCATCGCCGGCAGGCCGAACAGCGTGCCGAGCAGCGCGATCAGCATGCCGAAGACGAACATCGCGACGGCGGCGGCGGCGAACAGCCGGCGCCCGGACAACCGGCGTTCGAGTGGGGTGGAAACGCTCATGGAATGGGCCAGCGGCGGGACAGCCTTCGTTTCGTGCAATGGTATCATCGAGATCTCGGCCACGAACCTTCAACCCGCAGAGGTTCTCATGGAGAGCGACTCGAAGAAAGCCCCGGCGAAGATCACCTACGCCACGATGAGCGCCGACCAGATGGACGACCTCCACCGCGATCTCGACGCGGCGTTCGAGCGCGTGAGGGCGGGATTCGGCGGCGCCCATCCGATGTTCTACGGCGGCCGCCCCGTGGAGGGCGCCGGCGAGGCGTTCGAGGACCGGAGCCCGATCGACACGCGGATCCTGCTCGGGCGTTTCACGGCCGCGACCAGGGATCAGGTGGGCGAGGCGATCGCCGCCGCACGCGCCGCCTTCCCGGCCTGGAGCCGGACGCCGTGGGAGGAGCGCACCGCGATCGTGCGGCGCATCGGCCGCCGCATCCGCGAGCGCCGCGCCGACCTGGCGGCGCTCATCGCCTACGAGGCGGGCAAGAGCCGCCTCGAGTGCGTGGGCGAGGTCGAGGAGGCCGCCGACTTCTTCGACTACTACTGCGACCGGATGGAGCAGACCGACGGCTTCCAGACGCTGATGGGCATGCCCGGGTCGGCCGAGGAGAGCCGCAGCGTCCTCAGGCCGTACGGCGTGTTCGGCATCATCGCGCCGTTCAACTTCCCCATCGCCCTGGCGGCCGGCCCCACCGCCGCCGCCCTCCTCGCCGGCAACACCATCGTCTGCAAGGCGGCCGAGGACACGGCGCTCGCCGGCATCAGGCTCTACGAGACGGTGGCCGACCTGCTGCCCGCCGGCGTCTTCAACCTGGTCAACGGCCCCGGCGCGCCGACCGGCCAGGAGCTGGCCGACAACCCGGGCGTTGACGGCCTGGTGTTCACCGGGTCGATGGCCGTCGGGATGAAGCTGCTGCGCGAGAACGGCGCCCGGCCGACGCCGCGCCCCCTCATCATCGAGATGGGGGGCAAGAACCCGGCGCTCGTCATGCCGAGCGCCGATCTCGACAAGGCCTCGGACGGCGTGCTGCGGTCGGCCTTCGGCGCGACCGGCCAGAAGTGCTCGGCCTGCTCGCGCGTCTACGTGTCGCGCGAGGCGCGCGCCCGGTTCGTGGAGCTGCTGGTCGAGAAGACGAAGAAGATCAAGGTCGGCAACCCGATCGAGCGCGACGTGTGGATGGGGCCGCTCATCAACGAGCGGGCGCTCCGCAACTACGAGCGGTCGGTCGAGCGGGCGACGCGCGACGGCGGACGGGTGCTCGTCGGCGGCCGGCGGATCACGGCCGCGCCGTTCGCCCATGGCTACTTCGTCGAGCCGACCGTCATCGACGGCCTGCCGCCCGGGCACCCGATGTTCAAGGAGGAGCTGTTCGTCCCGATCGTCGTCGTGGCCGACGTCCTGACGCTGGACCAGGCGATCGATCTCGCCAACGCGACCGACTACGGGCTGACGGCGGGGATCTTCTCGGAGGACGAGCGGGAGATCGGCGAGTTCTTCGACCGGACCCAGGCGG
>JAJXZZ010000281.1 GCA_021779795.1 Acidobacteriota bacterium
CCGATGCGAAGCTCGGATTGCGCCGCCCCGGGCCGATCGACGACGACCATCGGCGACGCCGGGTGCGACGGCGCCGCGAGCGTCGTCACGTCGGGCGAGAGCCGCACCGTCGGCGCGGGGCCCGCCTCGCCCCCGCGCCAGACGCCGAAGGTCCGACCGACGGCGCCGAACAGCTCGTCGTGCGTGGCGTCGCCGACGGCGACGATCGTCACCTGCGAAGGCCGCCAGATCTGCCGGTGGAAGTCCGACACCTCGGTCGGACCCGTCGCCGCGAGCCCCTCGGCGGTGCCGATGGGCAGCCGCCCGTAGGGATGGGCCGGGTACAGCACGCGCGCCAGGGCCAGGTCGGCGACGGCCGGCGCCAGCGAGCGCAGCTGCCGGATCCGGTTGAGGCGCAGCTCCCGCACGCGGTCGAAGTCGCCGGCCGCCAGGCTCGGGCGCGCGACGATGTCGCTCAGCAGCGCGAGCGCGGGTTCGGCGAAGCGCGGCAGCGCCAGCAGCGACAGCACCGTCGCGTCGGCGCCCACCTCGGTCTCGAGCTGCGCGCCCATCGACGCCAGGGCTTCCTCGATCTCGATCGCCGAGCGGCCCGGACACCCCTCGTCCAGCATGTCGGCCGTCAGGGCCGCGAGGCCCGGCCGGTCGAACGGTTCGGCGGCGGCCCCCGACCGCAGCAGCAGCACGAACGACACGACCGGCACGCCCCGGTGCTCCACCGTCCGGACCGACAGGCCGTTGTCCAGCGTCCGCCGCGACGCTTCGGGAAACCGGAGGCTGTGGCCGGCGCCGGGCACGGGCAGGCGGGAGCGGTCCACGGCGATCACGAGCACACCACCTTCGTCGATCCCGGCAGGGCGAGGTCGAGGCGCCCGCGGGGGACGACGCCGAGCGCCACCCTCGGCGCGTCGGCGAGCGTGCGGCGCGCGGCGTCGGTCACCGAGGCCGGCGTGGCCGCGCGGTAGCGCTCGAGGTCGCGGCCGAAGTAGCCGGGGTCGCCCAGCATCACGTTGTACTGGTTGAGCTGATCGGACTTCCCGCCGAACCCGCCCACGGTCTGCACCCGGTAGACGAACTGCGCCTCGGCCTGCGCGAGGCTGCGCTCCAGCTCGGCCTCGGTGGGCCCGCCGCCGGCCAGGCGCGACAGCTCCGCGTCGATGACCGCCTCGAGCTCGGCCAGGCCATGGCCGGGCGCCGCCGTCGCCACCACCTGGAAGTAGCTGCACAGCTCGCGCGACTGCTGCATCGCCATCACGTCGGTCGCGATGCGTCCGTGGTAGACCATGGCCCGGTAGAGCCTCGAGCTCTTGCCGTCGCCGAGGATGTCGGCCACCAGGTCGAGATCGGCGTCGCCGGCCCTGAACATCGCCGGCGATCGCCAGTTCAGGTACAGGCGCGGCAGTTCGACCGCGTCCTCCATCACCAGCCGCACGGCGTCCGGCGCGCGGTCGTCGCTCGCGGGAGCGGCGGCGGCGGGCCCGGGCGGAATGCCGCCGAAATACGCCTCGACCAGCGGCAGCGCCTCGTCCGGATCGACGTCGCCGGCCAGCGCCAGCGAGGCGTTGCCCGGGTGGTAGTGGCGCGCGAAGAAGTCGCGCACCTCGTCGAGGCTGGCCTGGCCGAGGTCGTCCGGGCTCCCGATGGTCAGCCAGTGGTACGGATGGCCCGGCGGGAACAGCCGATCGACGATCGCCATGCCCGCCATGCCGTAGGGGCGGTTCTCGTAGTTCTGGCGCCGCTCGTTGAGCACGACCTCGCGCTGGTTGCGGAACTTCTCCTCGGTCAGCGCGGGCAGGAGGTGGCCCATCCGGTCCGACTCCATCCAGAGCGCCAGTTCGAGCGCGCCGCTCGGGACGACCTCCCAGTAGTTGGTCCGGTCCGAGTTGGTCGAGCCGTTGAGCACGCCGCCCGCCTGCTGCAGCGGCTGGAAGTAGCCGTGGTCGTAGTGCGCGGACCCCTCGAACATCAGGTGCTCGAACAGGTGCGCGAATCCCGTGCGGCCCGGCTGCTCGTCCTTCGAGCCGACGTGGTACCACAGGTTGACGGCGGCGATCGGGCAGCGGTGATCCTCGTGGATCAGCACCGGGAGCCCGTTGCCGAGCGTGTGCTTGGTGTAGGCGATCTGCATCGGCTGCTCGTTCAACGCTACCACGTCTGGCGGACCGCTGTCCTATACGATGGCGCCGCGCGCGGCGGGAGGCTGTTTGAGGTGGCACCGCGGCGCCGGATCGGAGATGATGGTCGGACCTCAGGGCCGCGCCCGCTCGTGAACCCGACACCCGACGCCGCCATCGTCCGCCGCGCCAGCCCCTGGCTGATGCTCGCGCTGCTCGCCGCCGGCGAGTTCCTCGGCATGACGCTCTGGTTCTCGGCGACCGCCGTCACGCCGGCGCTGGTCGCCGAGTTCCGCCTGTCCACGGGCCAGGCCGCCTGGCTGACGATGGCCGTGCAGGGCGGTTTCGTCGCGGGCACGCTGGCGAGCGCGATGCTGAACCTCGCCGACCGGCTCATGGCGCGCCGGCTGTTTGCCGTCGGGTGCCTGGCCGGCGCCGTGGCCACGGCGGCGATCACGCGGGCGGCCGGCCCGACGCAGGCGATCCTGCTGCGGTTCGCCACCGGCGTCTCCCTCGCCGCCGTCTACCCGACCGGCCTCAAGATCGCCGCCGGCTGGTTCCGCGACCGGCGCGGCACCGCCCTCGCCGTGCTGGTCGCCGCGCTGACCGTCGGCCAGGCCTTCCCCCACCTGCTCGCGTCGCTGGCCGGGCCGGCCGGCTGGCGCCCGCTCCTGCTGGTCACCGCCACGCTGGCGGTCCTCGGCGGCGTCGTCGTGCTCACGTTCGTCCGCGAGGGGCCGTTCGACGCGCCGGCCGGCCGGTTCGATCCCCGCGCGGCGGCCCGGGTGTACGCGGAGCCGCGGACGCGGTACGCGGTGTTCGGCTACCTCGGGCACCAGTGGGAGCTGTACGCGATGTGGACCTGGATCGGGGCGTTCGCGGCGGCCAGCCTGGCCTCGCGCGGCGCGATCGACACCGCGCGCGCCGCGTCGGCCGCGGCGTTCGTCGGCGTCGGCGCGGGCGCCATCGGCTGCCTCGTCGCCGGCCTGGCCGCCGACAGGATTGGCAAGGCCCGCGTGGCGGGCCTCGCGCTGCGCGTGTCGGGCGCGTGCGCCGCGATCGCGCCGGCGGTGTTCGGCAGCCACCCGGCCTGGCTGTTCCTGTTCGTGGGCGCCTGGGGGATGTCGGTCGTCGCCGACTCGGCGCAGTTCTCCGCCCTGGTCGCCGACTACAGCCGCCCCGAGTACGTGGGCACCGCGCTGACGGTCGAAACCTGCAGCGGCTACCTGCTGACGATGCTGACCATCCGCGTCGTGCCGTCGCTCGCGGCCGTCGTCGGCTGGCGGTGGGTGTTCCTGGCGCTCGTGCCGGGGCCGGTGTTCGGCGCGTGGGCGATGGAACGGCTCAAGGCTCAGGGCTCAGGGCTCACGCCCGCGGGCCGACCGGCGCGACCGGGATGATCGGCTTCCTGTAGCTCGCGATCGACACCTGGGCCGCCAGGCGCTCGGCCGCCGAGAACACGGCCAGCGCGGCCGGCGACTCCGGCTCGGCGATGACGACCGGCTGCCCCGAGTCCCCGCCCGCGCGGATCGGCTGGTAGATCGGGATCCGCCCGAGGAACGGCACCTCCATCTCCGCCGCGGTGCGCTCGCCGCCGCCCCGCCCGAAGATGTCGCTCTCGTGCTGGCAGTTCGGGCAGACGAAGTAGCTCATGTTCTCGACCAGGCCGAGCACGGGGATGTTGAGCTTCTGGTACATCCGCACCGCGCGCCGGCTGTCGGCGAGCGACACCTCCTGCGGCGTCGTCACGACGATCGCGCCGGCCACCGGCACCACCTGGCTCAGGCTGAGCGCCACGTCGCCGGTGCCCGGCGGCATGTCGATCACGAGGTAGTCGAGATCGCCCCAGCGGACCTCGTGGAAGAACTGCCGGATCACGCCGTGCAGCATCGGCCCGCGCCAGATGACCGGCGAGTCGTCGCTCGCCAGGAAGCCCATCGACACGACCTTGATGCCGAACTGCTCGGCCGGCACGATCTTCTCGCCGTCCGACTCGAGCGGCGTGTCGATGCCGAGCATGATCGGCACGTTCGGGCCGTAGATGTCGCCGTCGATGATCCCGACGCGGCTGCCCCGCGCCGACAGCGCCACCGCCAGGTTCACGGCGAGCGTCGTCTTGCCGACGCCCCCCTTGCCGGCGCCGACCGCCACGATGTTCTTCACGCCCGGAATCGGGCTCAGGTCGGCGGTGGCCGAGCGCGCGGCCCTGACGCTGGCCGTCATCGCCACCTCGGCCGACGACACGCCCGGCACGGCGAGCACGGCCGCCCGGGCCTGCTCGCGCATCGAGTCCTTGACCGGGCAGGCCGGCGTGGTGAGCTCGATCGTGAAGGCCACGCGGCCGCCGTCGATCTTCAGGTCTTTCACGAAGCCGAGCGCGACGATGTCGCGGTGGAGGTCGGGGTCCTTGACGGAACGGAGCGCGTCGAGCACGGCGGATTCGGTCACGGCAGGCATGGGCACCTCTCCATCTATTTCTACCATGGAGCGGAGCCGGGGAGGGACCGAGGGCTC